>CBFGNA010000205.1:0-5209 GCA_965650045.1 uncultured Polaromonas sp. | reverse complement strand
AGCACGTCGCCGACGCGGTAGCCCACCGGGTCCACCAGATGAAAGCACTTTTTGGCGATGCTGGTCTTGTGACTGATGACATCCAGCGCGTCAACGACAAAATCGACCGGCACGATGTTGATGCGGCCGCCCTCCAGGCCCACCGCCGGCATCCAGGGCGGCAGCAGTTGGCGCATGCGCTGGATCAGCTTGAAGAAGTAATACGGCCCGTCGATCTTGTCCATCTCGCCGGTGGTGCTGTCGCCCACCACCATCGCGGGCCGGTAAACCGTCCACGGCACCTTGCAGTCCTTGCGCACGATTTTTTCGCTTTCATGCTTGGTCATGAAGTAAGGGTGCTCGTAGTTCTCAGCCTCCTCGAACATATCCTCGCGGAAGACCCCTTCATACAGGCCCGCGGCTGCAATCGAGCTCACGTGGTGAAAGTGCCCGGCGTCGATGGCTTTCGCGAATTCGACGGTGTGACGCGTGCCTTCCACATTGACGGCGATCTGGCTTTCCTCATCCGCGCTCAGGTCATACACGGCTGCCAGGTGATAAAAGTGATTGATCTGGCGCTTGAGCTTCTTGATGTCCTCGGCAGACACACCCAGTTTTTTTGCGGTCAGGTCACCGTGAACCGCCACCGCCCTGGCCGCACCCACGCCCCAGTATTCGCGCAGCGCTTCCACCTTGCCAGCACTTTCCTTGCGGATCAGGAAATGCACCACAGCCCCCTTGCGCTCCAGAAGCTTTTTGACCAGGCGCTTGCCGATGAAGCCTGTGGCTCCGGTGACGAAATACTGCATTGTGTTCTCCGCTAGACGACTTTGGACCAGCGTTGATTCTTGCGCAAGCCCCGAGGCTCACTGGTCAGCAGAAACCCGCGCACCCTGGCTTCTAGAAGCACCCACCTAAACCAGTCCACCCGTCTGGGCGTATATTTTGGACATCTGCTGCAAGCCAATACGGCGTCCAATCCACACCCTCTCCTCAGGAGTTTTCCATGGTCAAAAAACTGCAAAAATTGAGCGCCGACAAGAAAGCCGCGCCGCAACTGTCTGGCGCCGTCAAGGAATCTGCCCAGCAAATCTGGCTCGCCGGCCTGGGCGCATTCTCCAAGGCGCAGGAAGAAGGCGGCAAGGTCTTCGAAACCCTGGTCAAGGAAGGCCTCTCCATCCAGCGCAAAACCCAAGCCGTTGCCGAGGAAAAAATCTCCACAGCGACCAACAGGATGGCGACCATGGCCACCGACATCAGCTCCAAGGCTGGCCACCAGTGGGACAAGCTGGAAAGCATTTTTGAAGAGCGTGTGGCCAAGGCTTTGAACAAGCTGGGCGTGCCCTCCGCCAAGGACGTCGATGCGCTGACGGCACGCATCGACGAACTCAACCGGAACGTCCAGAAGATGGCCAGCAAACCCGCCACCAAGGCAGCGCCCCGCGCTGCTGCGAAGTCGACCGCCGCCAAACCGGCTGCCAAAAAACGCGCGCCGGCACGCAAGTCGAGCTGAAAAGGCTGGGCACTTAAAAAGGACGTTTAACGTCCTTTTTTTATGCCCGCTTGAACCGGCTCAAATTGCTGCAGAGCAGCAAATTCACCGTGGGGTCGCGTCTACACTTCTGGTCATGCGCCGCTGTACATGAAGGAAAGACGATGCGCCATCCAGTCTCTGGAATTGCCCTCCTGCGCTAACGAAAAAGAGGTAGACACCATGGCGAAAAAAGCGCCGCGCCGAACTGCTGAACGCATCCTGGAAGTAACGCTCGATCTGTTCAACCGGTTCGGCGAACCCAATGTGTCCACCACGCTGATCTCTGCGGAGCTGGGCATCAGCCCGGGCAACCTCTACTACCACTACCCGGCCAAAGACGAGTTGATCAACTCGCTGTTCGACCGCTACGAGCGTGCCCTGAGCGAACTGCTCAATGCCAGCGACAGCGTGCGCGATGTCGAAGACGCCTGGTTCTTCATGCATTCGCTGTTCGAGCTGATCTGGCAATACCGCTTCCTCTACCGCGACCTCAACGACCTGCTCAGCAAGAACCGGCGGCTCGAAACGCACTTCCAGTGGATCCTGAAAAACAAGACCCGCTCGGTCAAGGCCATGCTCGACGGGATGAGCCGGGCCAATGCGGTCAGCATCGATTCCCGCGAGGTTGAAGCCACCGCCACAAGCATGGTGGTGGTGCTGACTTACTGGCTGAGCTTCGAATACGTGCGTGACCCGCGCAATGCGCTGGAACCTGAAAATGCGCAGTCGGCCCTGCTGCGCGGTGCCCACCATGTGCTCAATCTGCTGATTCCCTACCTGGAGCAGGGCCAGCGCATGCATTTGCAGGCCCTGGTGGGCGCCTACACACATCCAGCCTGACCATCCCACAACATTCAAGGAGACCGACATGGCCAAATGGACCGCTTTTCCGCACGCTGGCGACTATGCCTTCGATGCCACCAGCCTCAAAAAGAGCTGGGCCCGGCTGCACCAGGGCGACTGTGAGCCCCTGCCCAAGGAAGCGGCCGTGCTGCAGGCCTGGGTGCTGTTTCACAACGGGGAATTCCAGAAGGCGGCAGAAGCGGGGTTGAAAGCAGGCGGTGCCGGCATCACGGTCGCGAACAAGGCCACCTGCATTTACGCCAACTATCTGGAGAGCAAGGAAAAAACCAAACTGGACCTGTTCATGGAAGTGGCAGGGCGCGCCGAAGCCCAGCAGGCGGCCGAGCCCAAAAACGCCAACGCCTATTACTGGCAGGCCTACGCACTCGGCCGCTACGGCCAGGGCATCAGCGTGGCCAAGGCGCTGGCCCAAGGACTGGGCACCAAGGTCAAAAACGCGCTGGAGCAAGCCATCAAGCTGTCACCGAAACATGCCGACGCGCACATCGCGCTGGCGGCGTTTCATGCCGAGGTGATCGACAAGGTCGGCTCGCTGATCGGCGGCATGACTTACGGCGCCAAGAAAGACCAGGGCCTGTCGCTGTTCAAGGAGGCCCTCAAGCTCAACCCGACCTCGGCGATTGCCATGATCGAATACGCCAACGGCATGGTCATGCTCGAAGGCGACAAAAAAATGAAGGAAGCGACCAAGCTGTATGAGCAGGCCGCTGCCAGCCAGCCGATGGACGCCATGGAACGCCTGGACGTGGAAATGGCCAAGGCCGAACTGGAAGACTAGCCAGAAACGCAAAAGGCGCTGACGCTACTCTTTTGATAGCTGCCAGCGCCCGCCCGACAAGGGCTAGAGCCCTAAAACACTATGAACTCAGGCCATCGGCAGCCTGAAACAACGATTGCCGTGCCTGCGTGATGATCTGCTGCTTCCAGTCGTCGGTATTGACGTAAAACGCATCCATCATCTGTTGCTTGATCTGCGCGGCCAGCGCCGCAGGCGCCTCGGGATGGACGTCCAGCCAGTGCTCGGCACGCAGGGCCTGCATCATCTCGAAAGGCGGCAGGGTACCGTACTCCATCGCGATGCCGGTGTATTCGGCGTCCGGGCATTCCTCGTAGATCGAGTTCCACATCAGGCCGGTCAGAAAAGCCGAACTCGACGAGCCGTCGTAGATCGAGGTCACCGGCGTTTTGCCGCCGTTGTCCCACCAGGCACGTGCGCGCGCCAGCGCCTCCTTGTCGTCGCGGCAGGCACAGATGCGCTCACCGACGCCGCTGGGGCCCAGGCCGGTGTGGATGTCGATCCAGCCCACGCGGCGTGCAAAACGCGCATGGGTTTGCAGCACCTGGCGCAGGGTCTGGTTGCTCCAGGTCGGCCCGGTGCCGCCGAAAAACAGGCCCTTGGGAAACTCGTGCTGTCCGCGCGTGATGGCGGCCTGGTAGGCCTCCATGCCGCGCTCCTCGATGTACCGGGCGGTGGCAGCGGCATTGGCCTCGGTCGGCGGCCAGACTTCGGGCAACAGCAGCGGCTGGATCTCGCGGTAAGCCTCGTTGACCGGCAGCGGCTGCGAAAAGTCATGGAAGTTGCGGTTCAGGTCCACGTTTTCATGCGTGGTGCGCCGGATGTGCGAAAAACCATAGGGGTTGAGCGCGTGGATGTACAGCACCGCCACGCCCTGCTCTGACGCCTTGGCGCGCCACTCGGCGTCGCGCAAGGCATGCACCTGCACCCCCGAACCGCAATAACCCTCGACGCCGTGGCAGGCGCTGCTGACGATCAGCAAAAAGCGGGCGTCGGCCGGGCCGTCCCGCACGACATCCATGGCCAGCACCTCGCCGTCGCGGCCCGCCTCGGGATGCAGGTGCGTGTCCACGGTCAGTTCGGCGGCGGCAGCAGCCTCCAGGAACTTGGCGCGGGCTTCGGCGTAACTGGAAGAGAAAGCGTCGTTCACCGGGCTCATGCGGCATCCTTGGTCAGCCAGCTCTCGGCCAGCCGCACCCAGAAGGTCGCTCCCAGCGGAATCAGGTCATCGTTGAAGTCGTAACTGGGGTTGTGCAGCATGCACGGGCCGCCGCCGTGACCGATCTCGCGGTGCGCGCCGTCGCCATTGGCAATAAAGGCGTAGCAGCCGGGCTTGGCCTGCAGCATGTAGGCAAAGTCCTCGCCGCCCATGGTCGGCTCCTGGTCGATCACGTTGGCTTCACCGACGATCTCGGCCATCACCTTGCGCGCGAACTCGGTTTCCTTCGCGTGGTTGATGGTCGGCGGGTAATTGCGCACAAACTCGAACTCGCACTCGGCCTCGTGCGCCGCGCAGACATGCTCGGCTACCTGTTTCATGCGTTTTTCGATCAGCTCCAGCACTTCCAGCGTGAAGGTGCGCACCGTGCCTTGCAGCTCGCAGCTGTCGGGAATCACATTGGTAGCCTCCCCGGCGTGGATCATGGTGACCGAGATCACCCCGGCATCGACCGGCTTCTTGTTGCGGCTGATGATGGTCTGGAACGCCTGCACCATCTGGCAAGCCACCGGCACCGGGTCGATGCCGTTGTGCGGCAGCGCGGCGTGGCCACCCTTGCCGCGAATCGTGATCTTGAACTCGTTGGTCGAGGCCATCACCGGGCCGGCGCTGGCGGCGAACTTGCCGACCTGCGTGCCCGGCCAGTTGTGCATGCCGAACACCGCGTCCATCGGGAACTTGTCGAACAGCCCGTCCTTGATCATCTCGCGCGCGCCCCCACCGCCCTCCTCGGCCGGCTGGAAAATCAGGTAGACGGTGCCGTCGAAGTTGCGGTTTTTCGCAAAGTGCTGGGCAGCCGCCAGCAGCATGGCGGTGT
>CBFGNA010000204.1:0-5247 GCA_965650045.1 uncultured Polaromonas sp. | reverse complement strand
TTGCGCCTGGCAGCCGCGTTCCAGCCAGTACATCGCGGTGAAGGCCTCGGCAATCGTCGGTCCCACGGTCAGCAAGCCATGGTTGCGCAGGATCATGCCGGTGGCTTCGCCCAGGTCCTTCACCAGCCGCTCCTGCTCGCCCATGTCCACGGCCACACCTTCGTAGTCGTGCATCGCCACCTCGCCGAAAAACATCGAGGTCTGTGTCAGCGGCAGCAGTCCGCATTCCAGCGCCGAGACCGCCATGCCGGCCGGCGTGTGGGTGTGGATGACGCAACCCACATCGGGGCGGGCGCGGTGGATGCAGGAATGGATCACGAAACCGGCGCGGTTGACGCCGTAACCGGCGTCGGCGCTGCCGATGATGTTGCCGTCCAGGTCGATGCGGATCAGGCTGGACGCCGTCATCTCCTCGTAGGCCAGGCCGTAAGGATTGATCAGGAAGTGCTCATCCGGCCCCGGCACCCGCACCGAGATGTGGTTGTAGATGAGGTCATCCATCTTGAAGTGCGCCACCAGCCGGTAGGCCACGGCCAGATCCACCCGCAGCGCCCACTCTTCGGGGCTGACGCGCTCACGCATCGACGGGATGTCACGCGGGGCCAGCCCCGGGATGTTTTCGTTGATCATCCTTATTGCGCCTCGATGTTGGCTTTCTTGATGACGCCGCCCCATTTGACGATGTCGGCCGCGATCACGTCTTCCATCTTTTTCGGGCTGGTGGGCCAGGCCTCGATGCCCAGGGTGCGAAAGCGTTCCAGCGTGTCGGGCTGGGCCAGCACCGCAGCGATTTCCCTGTTCAGCCGGTCGATGATGGGCGCGGGCGTGTTCGCCGGCGCCATCATGCCCTGCCAGCCGTCAGCCAGGTAGCCGGGCACGACCTCGCGGATGGAGGGGACGTTGGGCAACAGGGCCAGCCGTTTCTCGCTGGTCACGCCCAGGCCGATCACATTGCCTTTCTTGATCTGCTCCAGCGCCGTGGTGGTGGGCTGGAAGATCAGCGGCACCTGGCCGCCAATCACGTCCACCAGCGCACCGCTTTTGTAGGGGATGTGCGTGAGCTTGATGTCCGCCAGCGAGGTCATCAGTTCCATGATCACGTGGCCGGCGCCACCGACGCCCATGGAGGCGTAGTTGATCTTGCCGGGTTGCGCCTTGGCCGCCTCGACCAGCGCGGCCAGCGTTTGCGCACTGAAGTCCTTGTTGGCGACCAGCACATAGGGCACGGCGCTGACCAGCGACACCGGCGCAAAGTCCTTCACCGGGTCATAGGGCAGCTTCTTGTAGATGAACTGGTTCATCGCCACCACGGAATTGACCAGGAAAAAGAGCGTGTAACCGTCGGCCGGCGACTTGGCCACGGCTTCCGCGGCCAGCAGGCCGGCGGCGCCGGCGCGGTTGTCCACGACAAAGGGCTGGCCCATGCGTTCCGTCAGTTTTTGCGAGAGCAGGCGGGCCACCACATCCGGCGACGAGCCGGCCGGGAAGGGCACGACGACCTTGACGGGTTTGGACGGATAAGCCGCGGTTTGCGCGGCGGCGGTTTGCAGGACGGCGGTGCCGCCCAGTGCCGCCAGAGTGGCCAGCATCGCCAGGCGTGTGCTAAAGAATCGTTTGTTCATCGGGGTTGTCTCCATTATTTTGGGGCTTCAAGGACCAGGGCTGCGGGGGCACGGCGCCGCAAGGCAGCTTCAAAAGACGCTGCTGCCCTCCAGGTCAGCCGGCGCCTTGAAGTTGGGCAGGCGCTTGAGCTGGCCGGCCTCGTCGATGCCCAGCCCGGTGTCGCGCGCCGCGCGGTCCAGCACGTCGGGGTGCCAGGTCACCGCGCCACCGCCGGTGTGGCCGCCGACCATGGCCAGCACCGTCAGCTCCTTGCCGGTGCGGTTGCGGAAACCGCGCATCACGCCCACCGGCACGGAAATCACATCCAGCGGCTGCAGCACCAGCTCTTCCTTGTCGTCGCCGATCAGCACATGCAGCTCGCCATTCATGGGAATGAAAACTTCCGCGGTCTTGTGCGCATGCAGCCCGGCGCCGCCATCCGGCGGCACCACGATGTAGGAGACGGTGAAGCCGTGGTCCTCGCTGATGGGCGGCATCATGTCCTTGTTTTCGACCACACCCTTGCCGATCACCTTGAGGTTTTTCTTGCGTCCGTCGGGCAGCAGCGAATCCACAAAAGCCAGGCCAAAAGGCTTGAGCTGCTTGAAGCGTGCAACGCGGGTGGCTTCGATGTTTTTGAAAAGCTGGCTGGGCATGGGGGTCTCCTTGGATGGTCAGAGCCTTCATCATGCGGTCGTGAGCGTGTGGCGTAAATTATCAAATTCGCATGCGAGCCATGCCAAAAATGAATGCCGGCGTGTTGGGCTGCAACAGCGCTTCACTTGCCGCCAGCGGGCTTTCTCCGGCGGGCCGGCCCCACGCCCGGCCATTGGCCGCTGCGGACCAGTTGGCCCAGCGTTTCGCGCACCACCAGCAGCACCTCGCTGGACAATCGCGACAGCGGCCGGTTCAGCGGCCAGGCCAGGCTGCGCTGCAGCCACAGATCGTCGATGGGCACGGCGGCCAGGCCGCTCATGGCCTGCGGGCCGATCAGGCCCGAAGCGCTGTACACCGTGTAGCCCATGCCGGCCAGAATCATCTGCGCCGCCAGCCGGAAGGAGTTGACTTCGGCGACGACGTCGATGGTGATGCGCCGGCGCCGCGCCTGCGATTCCAGCTCGTTGAGAATGCCCGCCACCGAGGTGCCGCTGAGCACCAGCGGCAGGCCGGCCAGCCGCGTGATCGCCAGCGACGACTGCGCCAGCAGCGGGTCGCCCGCGCGGCCTACCAGGCACAGCCGGTCCTGGAACAGGTGCTCCACCGCCAGCGCCGGCGTGCTGTTGGGGGCGCTGCCGCTGAGCAGCGCCATGTCCACGCTGCCGTCCCGCAGGTTGTCCCTCAGCTCCGGGCTGTAGGCCTCGATGATTTTCAGCTCGGCGTTGGGAAAGCGCTTGAGCACCTCCTGCGCGATGGGCACGCCGGCCACCATGGAAAAATTCGGTGTCATGCCGATCACCACGGGCCCGGAGGCGATGACGCCGCTGTCCTTGATGTCGCTTTTGATCTGGTCGAAGCTGCGCAGCAGGAACTTGCTGCGTTCCAGCAGTTCACGGCCTTCGGGCGTCAGGGTGGCGCCTCGCAGGTGCCGGTCGAACAGCCGCACTTCCAGTTCGTCCTCCAGCGCGCGGATGCTGCGGCTCAGCGCCGGCTGGGCGATAAAAAGCTGCTGCGCCGCCTTGGAGAAGTTCTCGTGGCTGGCGACGGTGACGAAATAACGAAGCTGCCGGATGTCCATGGCAGATTCTAGGCCAGCCGGGTGCATTTTCCCTGGTATGCATGCTCCAGCATGCCGTTACGGCATGCCTCGTGCGCATGTCGGCTCGACCCAAACGGTATAGGACTCAGGCCCTGGCTTTGCGTAAGATCGGCGCATGACGATCCCCTTGACGCCTGAACAACTTGACGCGCGGCTGGACCCTGACATTGCGCCCGCTGTCCGCCAGATGGCCGCCGCTGGCGCCACGCCCGCGCATTTGCTGACACCCGCCCAAGTGCGCGCCGCCTGGGAGGTAGCCCGCCAACCGCTGGTGCGTCCACCGCATGCGCTGGACATCCGCGACCTTGTCATCGACACGCCGGTGCCGCTGGAGGTGCGGTTCTACCGGCCACAGGCAAGTGCCGGCAGCGCCTTGCCGGCGATGCTGTATTTCCACGGCGGCGGTTTCACCAACGGCGACCTGGACAGCCAGGACGCCGCCTGCTGCGCCATGGCGACGCTGGCCGATTGCACGGTGATGAGCGTCAATTACCGCAAGCTGCCGCAGCACCGCTTTCCTGCGGCTTTCGATGACGCGGTCGCCGCGGTGCGCTGGCTGGCGGCGCACGCGCAGGAGCAGGGCGTGGATACCGCACGCATCGGTGTCGGCGGCGACAGCTCCGGGGCCAACATTGCGCTGGCAGCGGCGCTGGCCCTGCGCGGCGAGATCACGCTGCAGGCGCTGTGGCTGGCCTATCCCATCGTCGGCAACAACTTCGATACCGAGTCCTACATCGCCAACGCCGAAGCGCCACTGCTGACTCGCGCGCGTTGCCAGCGCATCCTGGACGATTATTTTGGCGCTGACATCGCCCACGCCGACTGGCGTGTGGCGCCACTTCTGGCCACTGATTTTTCGGGGTTGCCGCCGGCTGTGGTGCTGGCGGCGGAGCTTGATCCACTGCGCAGCGATGCCGAGATCCTGGTCCAGCGCCTGCACCATGCAGGCGTTGATGCGGTGCGCATCGACGCGACGGGCATGCCGCACGCCTTCTTGCGCTGGCTGGGCAAGCCCGGCGCCGCTCGCCGCTATGTGCACCAGAGCCTGGAGGCGCTGCACGGTCTGCTAAGGCGCTGAAGCACTTCCGGATTGCCGTTGATAAGTCAAAATGGCCGCCAGCCCGCGCCCATCGGGCATGGTCAGCTATCGAAACAGGAGCGAACAGCCGCGATGAGGCGCGATCAAGCGGCTTGGGTGGGCAACAGGCAAGCCCCACTCCCCTGCCACACCGTAACGCCGCCGGGTTGCAACGTGTTCCGCACGGCACCCACCGACGGGCGATGAAGGTAGTTGCGCACATGTGCCGGCTGGCTGCCCACGACATAAACTGCAGCGCGCAATTGCCGCTCTGTACACGCAAGCTCCTGGCACCAGCGAGCCACCGCGCGCCGGTCAGCCAGGGAAATCCGGCTGGCTGCAGGGATGGCTTTCACCAATTGGTTGAACATGACTCCCTTTCAAAAGTTCATGAGCCATCTTCAACACAGGCGCGCGCCGCCAACACGGCCGTCCGCGCAATCGGATGTCGGAAAACACCGTGTCCTGCCTCAGGCCGCCGCCCGCGATACATTTGGGTGATTGAACAGCCAAGCCCCGTGTTTGCCCGAATTTGCGGGCTGCACAGTCATTCCGGAGTGCACTTCCATGGCCGACGATTCCCCGGTGACCCCATTTTTTCCCGACGCCAGCCGTCGCCACCAGATGTTTCCGGTGTTGGCCGAGGCCGACCTCGCACGCATGCGGCGCTTCGGCCAGGTGCTGGATTTCAGGCGGGGCGAGCGCCTGTTTACCGCGGGTGAGCCGGGGCCGGGCATGTTTGTGGTGCTCAAGGGCCGGGTGGCCGTCAGCCAGCGCGACGGCATGGGCCATGTGGTGCCGTTGGTGCAGC
>CBFGNA010000203.1:0-5251 GCA_965650045.1 uncultured Polaromonas sp. | reverse complement strand
GGCCGCCGGACCGACCTTTGCGCACGGCATGACCAAAACCATGCTGCACCAGGAGTGGGCCATGACGCTGGACCAGGCCATCGAAGCGGAAGCCCAGGCGCAGGCCATCTGCATGCAGACCAAAGACTTCACGCGTGCGTATGAAGCTTTTTCCGGCAAACAAAAACCGGTGTTCCAGGGAGACTGATGTGAAAGCTTCCACCGATCACCTCGCGCTCCCCTTTTTTGACGACACCCATCGTGCCCTGGGCCGGGACCTCGCCGACTGGGCGCCTTTGCAACACGTGGACGAAGCCGATGACCGGCGCGCCTGCAAGGAATGGGTGCGGCGGCTGGGCGACGGTGGCTGGCTGCGCTACTGCGTTCCGGGCAGCGCCGGCGGCGCGCTGGACAAACTCGATTCGCGCGCGCTGGTGATCCTGCGCGAAACCCTGGCCTTTCATTCGCCGCTGGCCGACTTCGCCTTTGCGATGCAGGGCCTGGGCAGCGGCGCCATCACGCTGACCGGCACACCGGCGCAACAGGCGGCCTACCTGCCCGCGGTGGCACGCGGCGACAAGATCGCGGCCTTTGCACTGAGCGAACCTGATGCGGGTTCCGATGCCGGCGCCATGACCACCAGCGCCGAGTCCGCTGCAGGAGCTTGGGTCCTCAATGGCAGCAAAACCTGGATCAGCAACGGCGGCATCGCCGACTTCTATGTCACCTTTGCCAAGACCGACAAGGCGGCCGGCACCCGCGGCATCACCGCCTTCATCGTTGATGCCGATACCCCCGGGCTCGACAGCAGTGAACACATCGCGGTGATGGCGCCGCACCCGCTGGCCACCCTGAAGTTTGACGGCTGCAAGCTCGGCAGCGAAACACAACTGGGCGTTCTCAACGGCGGCTTCAAGCTGGCGATGCAGACGCTGGACATCTTTCGCGCCTCGGTCGCCGCCGCTGCTTTGGGCATGGCACGGCGTGCGCTGTTCGAGGCCGTGCGCTTTTCGCGGGAGCGCAAGATGTTTGGCCAGACCCTGGCCGACTTCCAGCTCACGCAAGCCAAGATCGGTGAGATGGCGGCGCTGATCGACGCCGCCGCGCTGCTGACCTACCGCGCGGCCTGGCTGCGCGACGACAGCGAGGCGCGCGGTGCCGGCAAACGCATCACCGCTGAGGCAGCGATGGCGAAGATGACGGCCACCGAAAACGCCCAGCGCGTGATCGACATGGCGCTGCAGATGCATGGCGGACTGGGCGTCAAGGTGGGCACCAAGGTGGAAAGCCTGTACCGCGACATCCGCTCGCTGCGCATTTACGAAGGCGCGACCGAAGTCCAGCAACTGATCATTGGCAAAGCGATGCTGCAATCATGAACAAGCCTGCCCCCTCCGTACAAACCGACCGTTTTGTGCACGACCGCCTGCCACCGGCCGACCAGTGGCCGCAGATGCGTTACGACCTGCCCGAACTGCAGATACCCGAACAGGCCAACCTGGTGGATGTGCTGTTTGAACGGGTCGCGGGGCAAGGCCTGTCCGGTCGCCCCTTCCTGCGCTCCGACAAGCTCACGCTTTCGTACGCCGAGGCACACGAGCGTGTCAAACGGATTGCCCAGGTGCTGACCGACGGCTTGAAGCTGGTGCCCGGCAACCGTGTCCTGCTGCGCGGCGGCAACACGGTCGAGATGGCGCTGGCCTGGCTGGGGGTGGTCAAGGCCGGCCTGGTGGTGGTGGCCACCATGCCCTTGTTGCGCGCCAAGGAACTCGGCGAGGTCATCGCCAAGTCGCAGGCCACCGTGGCACTTTGCGACGCCGGCCTGTTGGCAGAACTGGAAACAGCCCGGGGCCAGAACCCGGTGCTGACGCACATCGTGCCCTTCAATACCGAAGGCACGGGCTCACTGTCAACGCTGGCGTCAGCCAGGGATGGCAACTTCATCGCCTGCCCGACCTCGGCCGACGACATCGCGATGATGGCCTTCACCTCGGGCACCACCGGCACACCCAAAGCGCCGGTGCACACCCACCGCGACGTGCTCGCCGCCTGCGAAGCCTGGCCCCGCCATGTGCTCCGGGCCACGCCCGACGACATCGTCATGGGCTCGCCGCCGCTGGCCTTCACCTTCGGCCTGGGCGGCATGCTGATTTTCCCGATGTGGGCCGGCGCCTCGGTGTATTACCCGGGCATTGCCTACACGCCCGAGGCCATGGTCAAGCTGATCAACGAGGTCGGCGCCACCATCTGCTACACCGCACCCACCTTCTACCGCCAGATGGCCGCATTCGCGAAGCAGCACGGCGTGCCCACGCTGCGCACCTGCGTGAGCGCCGGCGAAGGCTTGCCTGACGCAACGCGCCAGCTCTGGAAAGAAGCCACCGGCATCGAGATGACCGACGGCATTGGCGCGACCGAGATGTTCCACATCTTCATCTCCGCCGCGCCGGCCGAGGTGCGCCGCGGCGCCATCGGCAAGGTGGTGCCGGGCTACACCGCCAAGGTGGTGGACGACGCCGGCCAGGAAGTGCCGCGCGGCACCATTGGCAAGCTGGCGGTGATCGGTCCCACGGGCTGCCGCTACCTCGACGACGAGCGTCAGGTCAACTATGTGAAAGACGGCTGGAACTATCCGGGCGACGCCTTCCTGCAGGACGAGGATGGCTACTTTTTCTACCAGGCGCGCGCCGACGACATGATCATCACCTCGGGCTACAACGTCGGTGGACCGGAAGTCGAGGACGCCCTGCTCAAGCATCCAGCCGTCGCCGAATGCGGCGTGATCGGCGTTCCCGACGACGAGCGCGGCATGGTGGTCAAGGCCTTTGTGGTGCTCAAGCCCGGCCAGGCTCCGGACGGCGTCATGACCAAGGCCCTGCAGGACCACGTCAAGGGCACGCTGGCGCCTTTCAAGTATCCACGCCATGTCGAATTTGTCGCCACGCTGCCGCGCACGGAAACCGGCAAGCTGCAGCGCTTCAGGCTGCGACAGCCATGAGCGGCGCGCTGACCTTCACGGCGCGCAAGCAGATCCGGTTTCACCACTGCGACCCGGCCGGCATTGTTTTTTATCCGCAGTATTTCTACCTGCTGCATGAAACACAGGAAGACTTTCTGGCCCATATCGGCCACCCGGAGCACGGTCTGATTGCCGCCGGCCTGGGCGTGCCCATCGTGGATCTGAAAACCGAATTCCGCGGCATGTGCCGGTATGGCGACGAGATCGACATCCGCTTGTCGCTGACCCGCATCGGCAATGCCAGCATTGGCATGCGCTACGAAATTCATAGCTGCTCGCGCCCGTCAGATAAGGGCCAGACACTGAAATTAATCGCAAACACTGTGGTGGTCTGCTCGGAAATACCCCATGGCAAGGTGCTGGCCATTCCAGCCGGATTGCGCGCTGCACTACAGCCCTACCTCGACACAAACAAGGAAGACAAACCATGATGAAACTGCTGCAACCCGAGGGTTGGGCCGAGCCCAAAGGTTATGCCAACGGGGTGATGGCGCGCGGCGCGATGATTTTTGTGGGCGGCCAGATCGGCTGGAATGCGCAGCAGCAGTTTGAAAGCGATGACTTCATCGCGCAGACACGCCAAGCATTGCAGAACATCCTGGCGGTGCTGCAGGCCGGGGGCGCCGGACCGGAGCACATGGTGCGCATGACCTGGTACGTCGTTGACCGCGTGGAGTACATCGCACGCCTCAAGGAGCTGGGCAGCGCCTACCGGGAGGTCATGGGCAGGAATTTTCCTGCCATGACCTGCGTGGAAGTTTCGGCGCTGGTCGAAGAGCGGGCACGCATCGAAATTGAAGTCACCGCCGTCCTTCCGGATTGAAACGCTGCACCGTCCGGCGCCAGGGTGGACAAGCGGGCAACGAAGCGGAGCTCAGCCCTCAAATGCAGGGGACAAAGGGCACCGTTCTGGCATAAGATCGTTTCCGGTCCTGGCAGAACTTTCAAATTTTCCGACGGGCCAGCAACCCTGACTCTTTGGAGATTCCTGTGAACCCATCCCGACCGCCCCATGCGCGCCTTCACGACACAGGATGCAGCCATGACTGAGCAGGTGCCTGGTTTCCGACAATCCGCAGCCGAACCTGAATTCGGGCTCGCTGAGGCTCAGCGGCGCATGCAGCAGCAGTTGATGGCGAGCACCGGTGTGGCCCAGTGCGTCTTCGACATGGCGCGCCAGGAATTGAGCTGGAACGCCCGTGCCTATGAGATGTTCGGCGTCGGCCCCGCGGGCTCCCCGGTCACGCTGGATCTGGCGCTGAGCCTTGTTTATCCGGACGACCTCGACACACTGGTCCATGCGCGCGAACAATCGCGCCGCGGCTCCGGCACGATCGAGCTCGACTACCGCATCATCCGTCCCGATGGTGAGCTGGTGGACATCCACTCCCTGATGTTTTGCGAGCTCGACAGTCAGGGCCGGCCCCTGATGCTGGTGGAGCTGTGCCTGGACGTCACCGAACGCAAACGCGTGGAGAGTGCCTTGATCCAGTCCGCCCGGCTGTGCCGCGTGCTGGACAAGGTCTCCACCGACCTGTACTGGGAGCAGTCAATGGGTGAGGATGCCAGTGACACGCATCCCGCGCCCCTTGCCCCCGCTGCAACCGGGGAAGGCCCGTCGCGGAAAATGCGCGTGCTTTACGTTGAAGACAACATGTACAACCTGATGCTGTTCGACGACGTGATGCGAACCCGTGACGATGTGGAAATGCGCATGGCGCAAAACGGCGCGCAGGGGTTTGAGGTGGCGAGCACCTGGCAGCCCGATGTGCTGGTCCTTGACGGTCGCCTGCCAGACATCCACGGCATCGACCTGCTCAAGCGCATGCGGACCATCCCCGGACTGGAGACCACCCCGGCCTTCATGTGTTCTGCCGATACCCTGCCAGAGCACAAGCTGCTTGCCGAGCAAGCCGGCTTTATCGGCTACTGGACCAAACCCGTGGATTTCGACAAGATTTTTGACGAACTGGACCGGATCGCCGTGGGCGGTGGCCTGACCTGAGCGTTGGATGTGGGGGCCCGCGACGGGCCTCCATCCGTGCCGGATCAGGGAAGAGAGACGCGCGGCAGTGGGCGAGTGGCCACGGAGCCCGTGCACCCGCCCCCGCACCTCACCCACAAGCCCGCTGCGTTACTGACCTGCAGACACCGGGGCCGCAGAACTCTCCCGGACAATCAGCCAGCGGTCGGCGAGCTTCACCCACTGCAGGGTCTTGACCACCGTATCCCGGTAATTGGCCGACCGGTAGT
>CBFGNA010000202.1:0-5299 GCA_965650045.1 uncultured Polaromonas sp. | reverse complement strand
GGCCACCGGCCACCTCAGCGCCTGCCATCTCAACGACGCGGCGCCGGCCGCGCCCAGCCTGACCTCATGACCCATCCTGTCCTGCCCAGCGTCTCCACCCCTTTTGGCCCCTACACCCTGCGCCTGCCCGAAGCCGGCGCGGTGCCTCTGATCTGCGATTCACCGCACAGCGGCACGCTGTATCCCGACGATTTCGGCTACGCCCTGCCGTTTGAAATCCTGCGCAAGGGCGAAGACACCGACGTGCATGTGTTGTGGGAGGCGTTGCCGTCGGTGGGGGCGACCTTGCTGGCCGCCAACTTTCCGCGTGCCTATGTGGACCCCAATCGCGACGTCGAAGACCTGGACGCGAGTCTGCTGGACGCGCCCTGGCCCACGCCGCTGGCCCCCAGCGAAAAAACCCGGCTGGGCATTGGGCTGATCTGGCGTGACGCCAGCAAAGGCGGGCAGGACCCCATTTATGCGCGCAAGCTCAGTGTGGCCGAGGTTCAGAACCGCATCACCCGCTACCACGTGCCCTATCACGCGGCCATGCGCGAGCAGATCGAAGCGGCTTACGCGCGCTTCGGTGCCGTCTGGCACCTCAACCTGCATTCCATGCCCGCCAACTCGTATGAGAGCCTGCAGATACAAAGCGATCACCCGCTGGCCGATGTGGTGCTGGGCGACCGTGATGGCAGCACCGCAGCGCCCGAATTCACCGCCATGGTGGCCAACGCTTTTCGCCAGCGCGGTTTCAGCGTCGCCATCAACGACCCGTTCAAGGGTGTGGCGCTGATCGCCCGGCTGGGCCGGCCGGCCGAGCGCCGCCACAGCCTGCAGATTGAGCTGCATCGCGGCCTCTACATGGACGAAAAGACCCGGGCGCGCAGCGTGGACTTTGTCACCCTGCAAAGCGCACTGGCCGGTATTTCTGCTGAAATTGCTGCTTACGTCCAAGCACAGATCCCTTCCTGACTCCCTTCCTGACCAGAGAGCCCTGCCATGAGCCTGATCGCCGAAATCGAAGCCACCCACGACGAATTCACCGCGCTGCGCCGCGACATTCACGCGCATCCCGAGCTGGCTTTCCAGGAAAACCGCACCTCCGACGTGGTGGCCGAGCGGCTCGCCTCTTGGGGCATCGAGGTGCATCGTGGCTTGGGCCAGACCGGCGTGGTGGGGGTGCTGAAGGGCAGCCAGACCCAAGCCGGCAGCAAGCCGCGGTCCATCGGCCTGCGCGCCGACATGGACGCGTTGCCCATGCCCGAGCACAACCGCTTTGCCCATGCCTCCAAAAACCCGGGCCGCATGCACGGCTGTGGCCACGACGGCCACACGGCCATGCTGCTGGGCGCTGCCAAGTACCTGGCCGCGCACCGCGACTTTGACGGCATCGTCAACTTCATCTTTCAGCCGGCGGAAGAGGGCGGCAACGCCGGCGCCAAGGCCATGATGGCCGATGGCCTGTTTGACAGGTTTCCTTGCGACGAGATTTACGGCATCCACAACATGCCGGGCTTTGACGTCGGCCATTTTGGTTTCCGCAAGGGGCCGACCATGGCGTCAAGCAACCGATTTGACATCTTTGTGCGCGGCACCGGCGGCCACGCCGCGCAGCCGCACAAGTCGGTGGACACCATCGTCATCGCGGCCGAAATGGTGGGTGTGCTGCAGACCCTGATCTCGCGCCACAAGAACCCGATTGACATTGCCGTGCTCAGCATCACGCAGATTCATGCGGGCGACGCCTACAACGTGCTGCCCGGCGAGACCGTGATCCGCGGCACCGTGCGCACCTTCAGCACCCAGGTGCTGGATGAAATCGAGTCCAACATGCGCCGCGTGGCCGAGATGCTGCCCCAGGTGCATGGCGGCACCGGCGAGCTGAAGTTCCACCGCGCCTACCCGCCCCTCGTCAACTGGGACGCCCCCACCGACTTCGCCATGAAGGTGGCGCAGGACGCGTTTGGTGCGGACCACGTGGACGGCAATACGCCCCAGCATGGGGGCGCCGAAGATTTCTCTTTTTATCTGGAAAAAGTGCCTGGCTGCTACCTTTTCATGGGCAATGGCGAAGGCGCGCATCGCGATGAAAAATACGTCGGCATGGGCCCCTGCGAATTGCACAATCCCAACTACGACTTCAACGATGCGCTGCTGCCGATCGGGTCCAGTTACTGGGTGAAGCTGGTTCGCGCCTTTTTTGCGCGTTAAAGCATGCGCGGCCAGCGAGCCGGCCTTCATCAAGGTCAGCAGAAGATAGAAGCAAAAGGGCGTGCCTGATTACAGGCCGCCATGAATTCCCTGCATATCGCTCCAAGCAATTGGTCATCCACGCGGGGAGGCGGCTGCCTAGACTGAGGCCATTCCATCAAGGAAGCCTCATCGATGACACTTCATGCCCCGCTTGCAGCGGCTTCGCCGCCGGATGTGCTCAAGACAGCCATTCCGCGTTATCACGAGTCGCTCGACTTTCCTGCGCTGTGGGCCGAATTCCCTACCGCGCCCGACTACTTCGAATCCACCTACCGGCTTGCGCCGGCAGACACCGCTGCGCTGCAGGAGAAACGCCTGCTTCAGCAGGTGGAGCGCGGCTGGCAGATCCCGTTTTACCAGCGGCATTGGGGCGCGGCCGGTCTCAGGCCAGGCGATGTGCGTTGCCTGGCCGACCTGAAAGAGATTCCACCGTTTTCGGTGCATGACCTGCGCGAGAGCATAGAGCGCAATCCGCCATGGGGCGACTTTCTGGGGATTGACCCGGCGCGAGACGCACCGATGCCGCTGGTGCTGCAGACCAGCGGGGGCACCACCGGACTGCCGCGCGCCATGCTCTACACGCCGCGTGACCGTGAGGTGATGAACATCATCACAGGCAGGCGTCTGTTCATGCAAGGTGTGCGTCCTTATGACCTGGTGCAGGTGGCGCTGTCCACCGGGCTGACCAATGGCGGTTTGCTGGCGCGCGAGGGAATCTGGAAGTACACCGGCGCGGTGCCGGTCATGACGGGCTCGGGGGCGCAGACGCCGACACGCCGGCAGGTGGAGATCATGAAGGCGTGGAAGGTGAACTTCCTGGTGGGCTTTTCAGCCTACTTGCGCAACATCGGCCTCGTGGCGCGCGACGACATGGGCATTGACCCGCGTTCGCTTGGCTTGCGCGGCCTGATTGCGCACCTGGGCCTGGAAGACCGTGAAGCGCTCGAAGACCTGTGGGGCTGCCCCGTGTACGACACCTACGGCACCAACGAATTCGGCTCTATCGCCTCCGACTGCAGTCACCGCACGGGCATGCATGTGTTTGAAGATGCAATGCACGTGGAAATTGTCGATCCCGAGACGGGCGCGCCGCGTCACAGCGGTGAAAAGGGCGTGATGTATGTGACCAGCCTGTTCAAACACGCGGCGCCCATGATCCGCTTCAACAGCAACGACATCTCGTCCTGGGCCGACGGCGCGCCGTGCGCCTGCGGCAGCCACCACCGGCGCCTGACGAAACTGTTCGGGCGCGCTGACAACATGGTGAAACTGCGCGGTACCAACATCTTTCCCGAGGCGGTGGGGGCGCTGGTGGCGGAACATGCCGCCGCCAACGGCGAATACATCTGCGTGCTGGAGCGAGACGCGGCGACCGGCCGTGACGACATGCGTGTTCGTTTTGAACTGAAGGATGCCAGCCAGCCCGCAGAGCGCGTGGCGCAGGAACTGGTGGTTCGCATCAAGGAGGCGCTGGGCGTGAAGCTGGTGCTTGAGGCTGCGGCCCCGGGCGAACTGAGCCCCCTGACCGGACTGTCGTCCACCTCCAAGATCAGGCGCCTGATCGATACACGGCCTGCCGCATGACCACACCATCCAGAGACACACCCATGAACATCATCGATTGCCATTCGCACTGGGGCACGCGCCGCGGCTACATCTTTCGCACCCCGGAGGAGCTGGCACGCCAGGAGAAGATATGGAAAACTCCGGTGAGTTATTTCACCGAGCAGGAGCAGGCCGACTACTTCCGCGCCAACCACGTCAAGGCCATCCTCGACCTGTCCATCACCAAGTTCATGCCCATCGACGAAATGCGCGAACTGCACGACTACGCCATGGCGCAACAGCGCTTGCATCCGGATGTGATCGCTGGCCACTGGCTGCAGTTTGACCCGCGCCGCGGCCAGGAAGCGATTGCTGAATTCGAGCGCTGCCTGTCGGCAAACGCCGGCTTCGTGGGCATCGGGGTGAACGGCCAGGTCACGCGGGTGCCGGCCAGCGACCCCTTGTGGGACCCCTTTTACCAACGTTCGGCAGATGCGGGCGTGCCGGTGATGATCCTGACGGGTTTGACAGGCATTGGCCAGGGCCTGCCGGGTGGCGCAGGCATCAAGCTTGACGATGGGCACCCGCGCCACATCGACGATGTGGCTTCGCGTTATCCGGATTTGCGCATTCTCGCCGCCCGGCCGGCTTATCCGTGGCAGGACGACATGATCGCCATCCTGCTGCACAAGCCCAACGTGACGTATGAACTGCACGGCTGGGGGCCGCGGCAGTTCACGCCTGCGCTCAAGAAGGAAATTGCCGGAAGGCTGCAGGACAGGGTGATGTTCGGTTGCGACTTTCCGGTGCTGCGTTACGAAAAAGTGCTGGCCGACTGGCGCGCAGAAGGTTATTCGCAGGCGGTGTTGGACAAGGTGCTGCATGACAACGCGCAGGCCTACCTCGGTATCGCCTGACAGGGCGCCGGCCCGCCCATTTCAATATTCACAGGAGACAAACCCATGCCCTCAAAACGATTCCTGCTTCAATCACTGACAGCGGCCACCCTGGCCTCCATGCTTGGACTGCCGGCCACGACGGCCATGGCCCAGGAAAAATTTCCTGCGAAACCGGTTTCTCTGGTGGTGCCGTTTGCCGCCGGCGGCGCGACCGATGCGATTGCCCGGCTCGTCGGCCAGAAGCTCGGAGAGCGCTGGGGGCAGCCCGTGGTGGTGGACAACCGCGCGGGCGCGACCGGTGCCATCGGATCCACCTATGTCGCACGCGCACCGGCCGACGGCTACACCCTGTTGCTGGCCACGGCGTCCACCCATTCCGTCGCCCCTGCCGTCAATCCGAAACTCGGCTACAGCCAGAAAGATTTCAGCGCCATCTCGCTGGTGGCGACGTTTCCGAACATGCTGGTGGTCCACCCGAGTGTGCCCGCGCGCAATGTGACGGAATTCATCGCGCTGCTGAAAGCGGAGCCGACCAAATACAACTTTGCCAGTACGGGCGCGGGCGGCTCCGTGCACCTGGCGGCCGAACTTTTCAAGATCGCCACGGGGACTGAAAT
>CBFGNA010000201.1:0-5306 GCA_965650045.1 uncultured Polaromonas sp. | reverse complement strand
ATCCGCGCCGAGCGGGCGGTATGGTCGGCCCATGCGCGACGAAACCCATTTCGGCAATCGCTCCGTGCCGTTCGACGACAAGCAGACGCTGGTCGACGACGTGTTCCAGAGAGCTGCGCGCAGCGAGCGAACGTGGGGGCCCAGTTTTTCCGCCGGGCCGCCCCAAGGAAAAATCCGCCCCCTCGGGGGGCAGAGAGCTACGCGCAGCGAGCGAACGTGGGGGCCCATCAGCTTAAGCCCCACCTAAGGCTGGCCCCCCATGCTTATGGGTACCGGCACCTCGGCGTGCCTTACCTTACTCAAGGAAACCTGCCATGACTTCTGCTGCACTGAAAAACACCCGCCTCGTTGTTGCCCTTCTGGCCGCCGGCGCCATTGGCGGCGCCGGGGTCAGCGCCATCAACGCCGTGCATCCATCGGTCCTTGCGGCCACACCACCCGCCCTGGTCGCCGCGCCAGGGTCTTCCATCGCCCTGCCCGATTTCTCGCAGATCACCGAGCGTTACGGCCCGGCGGTGGTCAACATCAGCGTCACCGGCACCACCAAGGTCAGCAACGACTCCCCGTTCGCCCAGGGCGACGATGATGATGAGGGCACGCCCGGTGACCCCTTCTTCGAATTTTTCCGGCGCTTCCAGCAGGGCCAGGGGCGCCCCGGCGCCCAGCAGCAGGAAATGCCGACACGCGGCCAGGGCTCAGGCTTCATCGTCAGTGCCGACGGCATCATCCTGACCAATGCCCACGTGGTGCGCGGCGCCAAGGAAGTCACCGTCAAACTGACTGATCGCCGCGAATTCCGCGCCAAGGTGCTGGGCTCCGACCCCAAAACCGACGTGGCCGTGTTGAAGATCGAAGCCAGCAACCTGCCGGTGGTCGCACTCGGCAAGACCAGTGACCTGAAAGTGGGTGAGTGGGTGCTGGCCATCGGTTCGCCCTTCGGTTTTGAAAACACCGTGACGGCCGGCGTGGTCAGCGCCAAGGGCCGCTCGCTGCCCGACGACAGCGCCGTCCCTTTTATCCAGACCGATGTCGCCATCAACCCCGGCAACTCGGGGGGCCCGCTGTTCAATGCACGCGGCGAGGTGGTCGGCATCAACTCGCAGATCTACAGCCGCAGCGGCGGCTACCAGGGCGTGTCGTTTGCCATCCCCATCGACGTGGCCAACCGCATCAAGAACCAGCTCGTGACCACGGGCAAGGTCGAACATGCACGCCTGGGCGTGATGGTGCAGGAAGTCAACCAGGCTTTTGCCGACTCCTTCAAGCTCGACAAACCCGAAGGTGCGCTGGTCTCCAGCGTTGAAAAGGGCGGCCCGGCCGACAAGGCAGGCCTGCAGTCCGGCGACGTGATCCGCAAGGCCAACGGCCAGCCTATCGTGTCCTCCGGCGACCTGCCGGCAGTGATCGGCCTGGCAGCGCCCGGCGACACGTTCAAGCTCGAAATCTGGCGCCAGGGCGCCAGCAAGGAACTGACTGCCAAGCTGGGCAGCGCCGACCAGAAGGTGGCGCAGGCCGATGGCCCGAAAGCCGGTGCGGCCCAGGGCAAGCTGGGCCTGGCCCTGCGTCCCTTGCAGCCGGACGAACAGCAGGAAGCCGGTGTGGACAGCGGCCTGCTGGTCCAGCAGGCCAGCGGCCCGGCCGCGATGGCAGGCGTGCAGCCGGGCGACGTGCTGGTGTCCATCAACGGCACACCGGTGCGCAGCGTCGAACAGGTGCGTGCCATGGTGGCGAAATCTGCGAAGTCTGTGGCCTTGCTGATCCAGCGCGGCGACAACAAGATTTTTGTGCCGCTGAATCTCGGTTAAGCGCAGCAAGGCAAACAGGAAAGCGGGCCACGGCCCGCTTTTTTTGCGTCCCTCGTCGCCGCATGCTGCGCCTTGTTACATCGTAATCGGCTACGCTTTCCTTCTCTGAGGGGAAAACGTGGCCTTATCCATTGCAAAAACAATCACCGCCCTGCTTGCCGCAGCCGCCGTGCACGCCCAGGCGCTGCAGATCACCAGCGTATCGCCCCAGGGCGAGATCTCCAGGGTGCGCCAGGTGGTCGCCAAATTCGACGACAGCGCCGTTACCTTCGGCGACCCGAAAGCACCGGCACCGCTGAGCCTGGCCTGCAACGACGCGCAGGCCACCAAGGGAACCGGGCGCTGGCTCAACGACCGCCAGTGGGTGTTTGATTTCGAGAACGACCTGCCGCCCGGTGTGCGCTGTTCGCTGCAGGTGGTGCCCACCTTCCAGTCACCGAAAAGCCAGGCCATCACCGGCAAGGCCAGTTATGCCTTCAACACCGGCGGGCCTTTCATCCAGACCCTGCGGCCGTCCACGTATCAGCGCATCGACGAAGAGCAGTACTTCGTGCTGCAGCTCAACGGCCCGGCCACCCTGGCCAGCATCCGCGAGAACGTCTGGTGTTCGGTCGAGGGCCTGGGCGAGCGCGTGCCGGTCAAGCTGATCGAGGGCGCGGAACGGACGGCATTGCTCAAGTCGCTGAGCCTGGACAAAGCCGCGACGGCCGACCCGCTGCGTTTTGCCACCCTGGCCTGCAACCGGCGCCTCACTGCGGCCAGCAAGGTGCAACTGGTGTACGGCAAAGGCGTCGCCACCCCCGGCGGCGTCGCCAATTCGGTCGAGAAACGCTACAACTTCCAGGTACGTGAACCGTTTAAGGCCAGCTTCAGCTGCGAGCGTGAAAACGCGCAATCGGCTTGCCTGCCGATCCGGCCGCTGCGGCTGGACTTCAATGCGCCGGTGCCACGCAAGCTGCTCGGGGCCATCCGCCTCAAGTCTGCCAAAGACACCCTCCAACCGGTGTTCGATAGCGAAGGCGACAGCGACAACGTCCTCAACAGCGTGAGCTTCAAACCGCCGCTGGCCGAACAAACGGACTACACGCTGACCTTGCCAAAAGACTTCAAGGACGCCTCGGGCCGCGCATTGAACAATGCCGACAGCTTCCCGCTGAAGGTGGCCACCGGCGCGATGCCGCCGCTGGCCAAGTTTGCGGCCGCACCCTTCGGCATCGTCGAACGGTTTGCCGAACCTGGCAGCAAGGCCGGCGACCCGGCGCTGCTGCCGGTCACCTTGCGCAATGTCGAGGCCGCGCTCAAGGTGCAGGGCCTGACGCCCACCGCGGGCAAGGTCAGCGATCTGCGGCCGACAACCGACACGGAGATCATTGCCTGGTTCCGCAAGGTGCAGCATTACGACGACTACCAGGTGGAACGCAAAAAAGCCGCCGCCGACATCAAGGGCCCGCTGCCCAGGGTCATTGATGACAACAAGGACTACGTGCAGTCGCGCATGCTCTCGCTGCTGGCCGGCCAGCCTGGCGTGAAAACACTGGACCTGCCGCAGCCTGTCAGCGGTGACCCGCGGCCGTTCGAGGTCGTCGGCATCCCGCTGTCACCGGGCTTTCACGTGGTCGAGATCGCTTCGCAGAAACTTGGCGCCTCCCTGCTCGACGAACGCCACGGTGCCAGCCGGACCATGGTTGTGCGCACTTCGGGGCTGGTCACCAACCTGGGCGTGCACTTCAAACTGGGCCGCGAGAACGCGCTGGCCTGGGTCACCAGCCTGGACAAAGGCGCACCGGTGGCTGGCGCCACGGTCAGGGTGTCGAGCTGCAACGGCGAAGAACTCGCCAAGGCGGTGACCAACGCGCAGGGTATCGCCAGCTTCAAGGGCCTGGCGTCCGAGCCACCGCGCTGCAGTGGTGATGATTACCGAAGCGCCTATTTTGTGAGCGCGCGCAGCCAAGCCGGTGATGTCGAGGACATGAGTTTCACCTGGAGCGACTGGCACCGCGGCATCGAACCCTGGCGCTTCAACGTGCCCACCAGCAGCGACACCCGCCCGGACCAGCGCGCCCACACGATTTTCGACCGCACCCTGTTTCGTGCTGGCGAAACCGTGTCCATGAAACACCTGCTGCGCACCGAAACCAGCCAGGGCTTCGGCTTGAGCGACACGGCGCCGGACAAACTGGTGGTCACCCACACCGGCAGCGGCCAGCAATATGTGCAGGCGCTGGATTGGCGCAAAACCGCCACCGGCGGCCAGAGTGCCGAAAGCACATTTGCGATCCCGCCATCGGCCAAACTCGGCGAGTACCAGGTCGAGCTGCGCCTGGGCAGCCGGGCCTTGCCCACCGGCAGCTTCCGCGTGGAAGAGTTCCGCCTGCCGGTGCTCGAAGGCCGCATCCAGCCGACGGACAAGAAGGCGCTGGTCAAGGTCACGGCCGTGCCCACCGACGTTCAGATCAACTATGTGTCGGGCGGCGGCGCGGCCAACCTGCCGGTGCGGGTGTCGGCGCTGATACGCGGCAAGACCTTGAGCTACAGCGACTACGAAGCCTTCAATTTCGCGCCGCCGCGCGTGCAACGCGCTGCCAACGAAGGCGGCGAGGAAGAAGCCACGGCCTCACAGGACCAGCGCGTGGTCGCCGACAAACTGGCCCTGACACTGGACCGCAATGGCGCGGGCAAAACCAGCATCACGGACCTGCCCCCCAGCAAGCAGCCGCAGGAGCTGCTGCTCGAAGCCACGTATGCGGACCCGAACGGCGAGGTCCAAACCATCCGCAGTGTCGCCACGCTGTGGCCGGCCGCTGTGGTCGCCGGCATCAAGACCGAAGGCTGGGTGTCCGCCAGCCAGCAGATCAAGTTCCAGGCGCTGGCGCTGGACCTGAACGGCAAACCCGCGGCCGACGTGCCGCTGGAAGTCAAGGCCGTGGCGCGCATCGTCACCACCAGCCGCAAACGCATGGTGGGCGGCTTTTACACCTACGACAACAAGACCGACATCAAGGACCTGGGGCAAGTCTGCAGCGGCAAAAGCGACAGCCGTGGCCTGCTGCTGTGCGAGGCCAAACTCGGCGAACCTGGTGAAGTCGAACTCGTGGTGACAGCGAAAGACGGCAGCGGCAACAGCATTCAGGCCGCCAGCTCGGTCTATGTGACCAAACAGGGCGAACTCTGGTTTGGCGGCGAAGACCACGACCGCATGGACGTGTTGCCCGAGAAAAAAAGCTACCAGCCCGGCGAGACCGCCAAATTCCAGGTGCGCATGCCTTTCCGTTTTGCCACGGCGCTGGTGGCGATTGAGCGCGAGGGCATCATCGAGACGCAGGTAGTGCAGCTCAACGGCCAGGACCCGACCATCACGCTGCAGGTCAAGGAAGGCTGGGGCCCGAACGTGTATGTCAGCGTGCTGGCCCTGCGCGGCCGCCTGCGCGAGGTGCCCTGGTACAGCTTCTTCACCTGGGGCTATTAGGCGCCGCGTGAATGGTGGACTTCGTTCTGGTACGA
>CBFGNA010000200.1:0-5359 GCA_965650045.1 uncultured Polaromonas sp. | reverse complement strand
GGCCTTGCGCCTCAGCGCGATTTTCCTGGGCTGGCACCTGCCGGTGTTCCGGCTGCCCTACTGACTACTAAGGCTCAGGGCGCGGCGAAAAAGCCCACCGCCTGTCGCGCAATCGGCTCGCCGTGTTCCTGCACAAAATGTCCTGCGTCGGCTACCACCAGCGGTTCGGGACAAGCCTTGATCATCTGCTGCAGTTCCCGCATCACCGGCAGGCCCAGCACCGGGTCCTGCGCACCCACGGCCATGAGCGTCTGGCCTTGCCAGCGCTCGCGCCAGAAGTCTCGTGCCTGCCGGGAGATTTCTGCGCCGGGTGAATCCGCAAACTCCGGCACCATGGGCGGAAAGGCGCGCAAGGCGGCGCGGTGGCCCCGGTCCGGAAACGGCGCGTTGTAGGCGGCGCATTCGGCGGCGCTCATCTGCGGATTGCCGCGGGCGAACAGCCGGCCCACATCAAACTCCGGATTTTTGGCGCACATCTCGCGCCAGGCCAGAAAGCCGGCCGACAGCGGCTGCTCACCGGTCGCCAGCGTGGTGTTCATGACCAGCAGGCCGCGGTAACGCTGCGGCGCCGCCATCGGCAGGGTGAGGCCCAGCAGACCGCCCCAGTCCTGCACCACGAGCACGATGTTCTGCAGGTCCAGCCGCTCCACCAGTTCCAGCAGGATGTGGCGGTGGCCGTCGAAACTGTGGAAGCCGTCCTTTTTGGGCTTGTCGCTTTTGCCGAAGCCGATCAGGTCGGGCGCCACCACGCGGTGCCCGGCTTCGAGGAACACCGGGATCATCTTGCGGTAGAGGTAGCTCCAGGCCGGGTTGCCGTGCAGGCACAGGTAAGTCAACTGCCGTTCATCCTGAGCTTGTCGAAGGGCCTGCCCTTCGTCGAGGTAATGCATGCGCAAACCACCGAGCGACGGCAGGTCGCTGAGGTAATTCGGCTGCCAGGGGTAGCCCGGCAGGCCGTCAAACGCCGCATCGGGCGTGCGCAGGGCGTCGTCACGCAGCGGCTGCGCGGCGCGGCTGTCCTCACGCTGCGCACTGCGCCGCTGCCTGAAAAAGCCTTGCAGCGCAGCACCGCATTCGTCGGCAAGCACCCCGCCCTGCACCTGCGTCTGGTGATTTAGCCGCGGCTCATCGAACAGATTGAGAACCGAGCCGGCGGCGCCGGTTTTGGGCTCGGCCGCACCGAACACGACGCGTTTGAGGCGCGCATGCAGCATGGCGCCGCAGCACATCGCACAGGGCTCCAGCGTGACGAACAGCTCGCAGTCTTCAAGGCGGTAGTTGCCCTGCACCAGCGCAGCCGCGCGCAGGGCCTGCATCTCGGCGTGGGCCGTCGGGTCGTGGCCGGCGATGGGCGAATTGCGGCCGGTGGCAATCACCTGCCCCCGGTGCACCAGCACGGCACCCACCGGCACCTCCCCTGCGGCAGCTGCTTCGCCGGCCTGCACCAGCGCCAGGCGCATGAAGTCTTCGTCATTCATGATGCTTCACTTTTGATAGCTGCTTGCGCCCGCCAGCCGGGGGCTGGAGGCCGATTTGATTCATTTTTCCGGCGTTGCGGCGCCCATGCCGAGCTGGTCCATCCATTGACCCAGCGCCTGCTCGTCGGGTGAACCGCTGGCGTAGACGGCGCGCATGGCGGCATGCGCTTCGCGGCGGTGCTGATTCAGCTTGATCTTGCATTGCAGGTCCGTCACCTGCAGTTCAAACGCCACAATGCCGGCCAGCATCTTGTGGGCAAACTCCTCGCCCAGACCGCGCCACTGCTCGGCGTAAGGCGGCTCGTGGTCACCGATCAGCTTTTTCAGCAGGGCATCCTTGCCCGCCGGGTCTTCAATCAGCGTGGCCTGCACGGTGCAGTGCACGGCCAGGTAGTTCCAGGTCGGCACGCGCGCCAGGTCCGGATAGACCTTGGGCGACATATAAGCGTGCGGCCCGAGAAAAGTCACCACCGCCTGGGGCCTGACCTGCAGGTAACGCCAGTGCGGGTTGGGTTTGGCGACGTGGCCGAGCAGCACAAAGTCCGACTGTCCTGAGCTTGTCGAAGGGCGCGGCTCCAGATGCAGCGGCAGGTGCGTGACATAGGGCAAGCCGGCGTCGTCGATGCTGATCAGGCTGGCAAAGGGATGGCTTCGCATCAGCTGCGCAGCCTGCTCGGCCTGGCCTTTGAAGTAGGGGGGCTGGTACATGGCCCGAGTATCGCAAAAGCCGGCGCCCTGGCGCGGCACGCCCCTCAGGCCGAAGCTCAGGGCTGGGCTGCCCCTCAGGACGGGAGCGGCCAGCGCCCCAGGATTTCGTAACGCGTTTGTCGCATGAAGCTGTGGATCAGCACAAACTCCTGCGCCCGCCAGCTGATTGCGCCAACCGCCTCTTCCGTCAAGACCTTCGTGTCGTACAGCAGCGTGACGTGCGGCGTAAACGAGCTTCGTGCGCTACCCGGCAACTTTTCCGCGGCCAGTGCGTCCCAGAGGCGGCCCCGGAATTCTGCAAGCCCGGGATGCCCTGTGCCCGCCTTGAGCACCAGCGGCCGGGAACGGTCACTGCGGCCGAAACTCAGGATCCGGTCCAGCGTGACGGCAAAGCCTGCCTGTCCGGTCGCGACCGCACTGGCCGCCTTGCGTGCCCGCTCGACGATGTCATGGGGCCGACCCTCAAAGTCACCCAGGTGATCCAGCGTCAGGTGCAGGCGCTCCTGCAGATGAAGCTGTCCGGTCAAGCGATGTCGGCTTTTGAGGTCGGCGCCCAGCGCAAGCATTTTTTGCGTGGCATCCGCATCTGGACACAGGGCAAAAAACAGCCGGTCATTGCCGTCGCGAGGCACCGGCGGCCTGTTCAACCTGGGCGGCGGCGGCTCAAATCCAAAGAGATCCACAAGCCGCGCCTTACGTCCACTCGATCATCAACAGATCGCCCAAGCCCGTATGGTTCAAGGGATGGGCTGTAATCGGCATGGGCGTTATCTTCGCTTTTATTGTCGCTTTTATCGTCGCAAGCGCAGATCTTTTTCTGGCGCGGGAGATAGATCGATTCGTGAGGAGCGACGTTTTCGAAACCATGATCAATCAAGTCTTAGCATACCGGAGAAGTCTTCCATCGTCAGCCAGACCCGGGCGCAAGTGAGCCTCGTCTCTTAGCGGGCACGTGGACCAGGTCGGAGATGTTCGGCCAATTGGCTTCTTCCAAAAAACGCTGCGTTGCTTCAACGCCGCGCCGTGGCAGGACCCAATCCGGCCGCGCAAAATGGCAGGTGTAACCGCCTGGATGCCTCTCCAGATAATCCTGGTGCTCCGGTTCGGCCTCCCAGAAAGACCCTGCGGGCGCGACCTCGGTCACTGCCCTGCCCGGCCACAGGCCCGAAGCATCGACATCCTTGATGGTGTCAATCGCTTCAAGTCGCTGCGCATCGGAAGCGAAATAAATCGCGGACCGGTACGACAAGCCGCGATCGTTGCCCTGGCGATTCGTTGTCGTCGGGTCGTGAACCTGGAAAAAAAATTCGAGCAGCCGCCGATAGCTCAGCGTCGCTGGGTCAAACATGATCTCAATCGCTTCAGCATGAGTCCCATGATTTCGATAGGTGGCATTTGGTACGTCCCCGCCCGAATAGCCGACCCGGGTCGAGAGGACCCCGGCCATCTTGCGGATCAGGTCTTGCATGCCCCAGAAGCAGCCGCCCGCCAAGACTGCGCGTTCAGTCGTCATGTCACATCTCCTCAACCTGGTTCAGGTACTCGCCATAACCCTCCGCTTGCATGTCGTCGCGGTGTACAAATCGCAAGGAGGCGGAATTGATGCAGTAGCGCAAGCCACCCTGATCGCTGGGACCGTCGGGAAAGACGTGTCCAAGGTGGCTATTGCCATACACAGAACGTACCTCGGTGCGTACCATCCCATGGCTGGTGTCACGCAGTTCATTCACCTTGGCCGCCGTGATCGGCTTCGTGAAACTCGGCCAACCGCAGCCCGACTCGAACTTGTCGGACGATGCGAACAGAGGTTCGCCGGAGACGATGTCTACGTAGATCCCCGGCTTGTGGTTGTCCAGGTATTCGCCAGTCCCTGGGCGTTCGGTTCCGCTGCGCTGAGTGACATGAAACTGCTCGGGCGTGAGCTCGGCAATGGCTTTTTCGGACTTGGTGTAAATCATGGTAGTTCCTCTGAAATCGTTGCAGCCCTTTCAAGTGGGCCGGAACACGAGGTTTTCGCCGGGGCGCCCTGGCCGCCCGACACGGTCAAAAATGACGTAGGCATGCCGTGCCTTCGACAGTGGTCACGCGTTCTGGGCGACCTTACCCTTTGCCAGCATGGCCTCCAGTTGCGCGATACGTTGGTCTCGCTCATCAAGCGCTCGTCGCACGTCCTCCGCTTCAAAGCGATGTGGGATGTACTTCGGACAATTCCAGTCGAACGCCTCGACACGGATCGTCATTTCACCGTGGAGCTGCCCCGCTTCTTCGAACTCCCGCACCGAAAGCCGGCCCAGCAGTTTCAGCCGCCGGCGATGCGCATAGTCGACCAGGATCAAGGAAACACGATCATTATGCGTCAGATTGCCAACACTGACATATTGCCGGTTTCCCGGCAGGTCTGTGAACGACAGTGTGTGCGCATCAACGACGTGCAGGAAACCGGGGCTGCCACCCCGGTGCTGCACGTACGGCCACCCCGTCTCCGACACCGTGGCCATGTAGAAGCTGCGCTGGGCATGGATGAAAGCCTCTTCGTCTGGCCCAAGTTCGTCGTTGCGCATCTTGCCGCCCGACTCGAATGCGCGTGCGTACTGAAAACGACTCCCGGCTCGTGCCTGGGCTTCTCGCACGGCGGGTGTGAAGGCGATGTTGGCAAAGGCGTGCGTCATCTCGAATCTCCCTGGTTTATGCCGGGCTGCACGCATGCAGCCCGTGCAACGGTTCAGAACGTCTGTTTGATCAGGTCGGCCACACGCGCAGCATCCTCTTCAAGCGCAAAGTGCCCACTGTCCAACAATTCCACGCGGACGTCCTTGATGTCGCGCCGGAAAGCTTCAGCGCCCGGGACGCCGAAGAACGGGTCGCCGCGCCCCCATGCGACCAGCGTCTTTGGCTGGTGCGCACGAAAGTAAGCCTGCCACACGTCGAACAAAGGCACGTTGTGACGGTAGTCATTGAACAGTGCCAGCTGGCGCTCAGCACTCCCGGGACGGTCCAGCAGAGCCTGATCCAGCGTCCATGCATCGGGGTTCAGCGCTTCGGGCTGGCGAGCGCCGGCGGTGTACTGCATCTTGGTGGTCTCGGCCAACAACATCTGCCGTGCCCCCGTCTCATCACCCTTCTCCCACAGCGGCATGAACACACCAGCGACCGCCGGAGTCAATCCTTCCATG
>CBFGNA010000199.1:0-5360 GCA_965650045.1 uncultured Polaromonas sp. | reverse complement strand
GACCCTGGGTCATTCACTGCGATGGCAGCGCGGTGCCCAACCCCGGCCGCATGGGCCTCGGTGCGGTGCTTGTCGGGCCTGACGGCGTGCGGCACACGCTGTCCATGGCGACAGACGCGCGAGGCTGCAACAACGAGGCGGAGGCGAGGGCGCTGATGCTGGCACTTCATGAAGCCAAGTTACGCGGCGGGACATCGCTGGAGATTTATTCCGACAGCAGTTTGCTGGTCGCCCAACTCGGCGCTGCCAATACACCGCCGGTGCTGCGGCTGGAGGCGCTTTATGAGGAAGCGGCCGCATTGCTGGCAACCTTTACGCACAGCGCACTGCATTGGATACCCCGGCACCGCAACGGCGAGGCCGATGCGCTGGCGCGTGCGGCGCTGGGCCTGGCGCCCAAGGGGCCTGCGAAGCTGATCAGGAAGCGGCGGCGCTAGCGTCCATCCCCGCCGGACAGGCGGCCCTGCTGCCTGCGGTTTTCCGCCTGCTCACGCAGCGCACGCTGGCCAATCGATTCATTCTGCTGCCGGATGCGCTGGTCGTCCTGGCGCGTCTGCTCGCGTTGCTGGCGCCATGCCTCGCGCTGCATCTGCTGCTGGTCGCGCCAGGCGCGTTCCTGGTCGCTCAGGCCGGGCGGCGCGGGGACCCAGGTGCCGTTGCGTTGCGCCTGCTCGCGCAGTGCCCGCTGGCCGATGGACTCCTGGCTCTGCCGCAGCTGCGCGTCCTGCAGGCGCGTCAGCTCCAGCTGGCGGCGCTGCTGCTCGCGTTGCTGTTGCCAGTAGTCCCACTGCGCGCGGTCCTGCGTGTCCCGGTCAATGGGCTGGCCGTTGCCGCTCCAGCTTTCGGTGCGGGTCGTCACGGTGGGCAGCTGGGCCTGGGCGGGAACGGCGGCGACCGCCAGCGCGGCGAGCAGCAGGGCGGTGAGGTAGCGGGTGGTTGGCATGGGCGTGTCTCCGTCGGGCGCCGGGGCGCGTGTGATCCACTGTACGCAAAGCAAAAAACACTGGCCGCGGGTCAATTTTCGCGCCGAGGCTGCCACGGCCTCGTTTTATGCATGAAATCGGCCTCTGGCCCCCGTCCATCAAGCGTGAGTAGCTATCAAAACGGGAGCAAATCAACTGCCCTTGTGATGTGAGAGGATTGCCACCATGCAAGATTTCTGGCCCTCCAGCGGTTTCAGCCGGCTCCAGCGCAACCCGCGCGGCTGGCTGCTGCCCACCGACGACTACCTGCGCCTGTTTCTGGACCGCCCCGAGCTGGCGCTTGTGCCCGAATCGTGCGCCGCCGAACAGGCCCTGCATGCCGCATTGCAGAAAGCGCCGGCACAGCCGGTGAGCGAGCAGCAACTGCAGTCCCTGCAGGACGACGACGTGCGCGAGAGTTACGGCCTGTTCCTGCGCTTTCGCGTCAGGCTTCTGGAGGCCGGCACGCTGGAGGCGTATTACCTGGGCCTGTTCCGCGCTGGCAGCATCAGTATCCCGCCGCTGTTCATCGACCTGCTGGCCCAGGCCATCGTCCGCAACCTGCTCGACGATGTCACCGATGTGTATGAAGTGCGCGCCGCCGAGATGTTGTTTCGACCGCAGCGCATTTCCACCGAGGACGGCCAGGTGCTGGCCGGCGACCAGGGCCGGCTCGACATGCTTAACGATCATGGTGGCATCGGTGATTTCGGGCGTTTTCTGGCGGAGGCCGGGGCGCCGCTGCGCAGCATTGAGATGCAGGTGCTGTCGGACGACAACGCCCCCGATTACTGGCAAGCCAGCGAGCGCCACAGTTTCCTGCTTGATCTGACGCATGAAGTCAGCAATGACCTGAGCCACGGCCTGGTGCTGACCATGACACGCGCGCGGTCGGGCCTGAAGGCGCTGGCGCGCGTGCTCGAAAAATGGGTACGGCATTTTCTTGGTGTGGCCGTCACCATCCGGCCGCTGCAAAAGGTGGATGACGAAGCCTGGCGCTGGCATCTGGGGCTGGACATCGATGCCACGGCGCTGCTCAACGATTTGTACGAAGGCCTTGAGGTCGAAGCCGAACGCATGCAGCGCCTGGTGAGCCTGTTCCGGCTCGACTTTGCCGACCCACAGGAGATGCGCGCCGATGTGGCCGGCAAGCCGGTTTACCTCGGGCTGATGATGAACGCGGACCGGGTGCTCAAGCTCAAGCCGCAGAACCTGCTGGTCAACCTGCCGCTGCGTGCGCCGTTATGAGTGCCCTGAAAACCGTGCGGCTGCCCTCCGGTGAAGCGGTGCCCGCGCTGGGCATGGGCACCTGGCGCATGGGCGAGCAAGCGTCCCTGCGCGCCCAGGAGATCGCCACCCTGCAACTGGGACTGGATCTCGGCTGCAGCCTGATCGACACCGCCGAGATGTACGGCGAGGGCCTGGCCGAAGAACTCGTCGGCGAAGCCCTGCAGGGCCGGCGCGACCAGGCTTTTGTGGTGAGCAAGGTGTACCCGCACAACGCCTCGGCGGCCGGTGTGGCCGCCGCCTGCGAGCGCAGCCTGCGACGACTGAAGACCGATCACATCGACCTGTACCTGCTGCACTGGCGCGGCAGCGTCCCCTTGGCTGAAACGCTCAAAGGCCTGGCGGCGCTGCAGCAGGCCCGCAAGATCCGCCACTACGGCGTCAGCAACCTCGATCTGGCCGACATGCAGGAACTGTGGGCGATTCCGGGCGGGCCCGGGGTGCAGACCAACCAGCTGCTCTACAACCTGTCGCGCCGCGGCATCGAATGGGACCTGCTGCCCTGGATGCGCGAGCGCCGCATGCCGGTGATGGCCTATTCGCCAATCGAGCAGGCGCGGCTGCTGCGCCACCGCGGTCTGGCCGCCTTCGCGCAGCGCCACGGCATGACGGCCGCCCAGGCGGCGCTGGCCTGGCTCTTGGGGCAGGGCGATGTGATCGCCATCCCCAAAACCAGCGATCCCGGGCGTTTGCGTGAGAACGTCTCCGCTGCGGCGAAGCCCCTCGATGCGGCGCAACGGGCCGAACTCGACACGCTGTTTGCGCCGCCTGCAGGACCCACGCCGCTCGAAATGATCTGAGGCAAAGCGCTCAGGCGGCCTGTGTGGCGGCCTCGAACAGCGCAAAAAACTCGCGCTGCCACGGCCCTTCGCTGTCCACGGCGGTCTGCACCATCACGGTCTGGGTCTTGCGGTCCACCAGCACACGCTGGCCATGGTGGCCGTTCATCATCATCCAGCTGCCGTCGGCTTTCGGGTGCCAGAAAAAACACTTGTAGCCCATGCCCGGCATGGCGGCCCCATGGCGCACCTGCGCATCCTTGTCCGACCAGCTCGCGCATTCGTTGATCCAGCGCTCGCTCACGACCTGCCGGCCGTTCATGGCCCCGTTTTGCGCGACCAACTGGCCGAGCCGGGCCCAGTCGCGCGACCGGGCTGCAAACCCGATGCAGTTGTACTCCCGGCCCAGCGAATCGGTCAGCCAGGTCGCGTCGGCTTCGGCGCCCAGCGGCTGCCACAGCACCTCCTGGGCAAATGCCGCCAGCGTTTTACCGGTCACACGGCGTATCACCATGCCAATGGTCAGCGGGCACAACTCGTTGTAGTTGTAGCGCGCACCCTGCGGGCCTTCGCTCTGGTTCCAGTCGCGAACCGTCAGTTCCAGATCGCTGTTTTTTCGCAAAAAAGCCTTGGGGTAGATCTGCGGGTTGTCCCTGTCGTGCAGCACCGCGGCGCCACTGGACATGTTGGCCAGGTTGCGCAGCGTGATGCCGCCGTGCAGCGTGCCCTTGAGTTCTTCCACATAGGTCTGCGCGGTTTCGTCGAGCGAAGGTATCAGGCCGCGGTCCAGGCAAATGCCCAGCAGCAGCGACGTCACGCTTTTGGCCATGGACCAGCTGGTCAGGCACATGTCGGGCTGGCGCCCGAAGCGGTAATGCTCGGCCAGGATCGCACCCCGGCGCGCGATCAGCAGGCTGGTGACCGGCAGGCCCTGGACATAGTCCTCCGGTGTCCTGGTGAAAATCCCCCAGCGGTAGCGAATATCGCTGCGCAACTGCACAGTCAGCGGGCTGGCCTGCGCCGGCGCCGCCAGCGTGTGCAGCGGAAACATCTTCTCGTAGCCGCCCGAATAATTGCCGACGCGCAATTCCTTGTGGCCGGCCCAGTTGGGCGGGTTGCCCCAGCCGCCGGGGTAGTTGCGGACTTCGCCCCAGGCTTCGTTGGCGCCCGACGCCGGCAAGGGCAACAGGGGAAGGGCAGCGGCGGACAGCAGAAGCGCGCGTCGTTTCATGGCAGGCCTGGAGGGGTGGGATTGGGAAGCCATGGAACATGATGGCCTCCCGGAATCGTAGCTGCGAATCGGGTTCCGGCCCACCGGCCGTCCCGGTGGCTTAAAATACCGGGTTCTGCCAATTTTCCAACCCGGAGCCCTCCATGCCCAAAAAAATCCGCGTCGAAGCCGACATCTGCGCCCCCAAACCCGTTCCTGCACCCGGCATGACCCGCACCGCTGGCCGTGGCCAGAAGGTCAGCCTGGAGCGCGGAACCTGGACCCGCAGCAAAAAGAACCCCGGCAAGCGCCCGCACAAAGGCGGTTGAGCCGCTTCAAGAGCCAGCTTCCATCGTGATCCGATGATGGGAGAGCTCTCTGTCAAAGCCCCGTCTTCCGGGGCTTTTTGCTGCTCGCCGCCGGCATCGGCCTGAGCCATGGCCGCCTACCTTTTTGTGTTGCTCACCGGTTTGGCCGCCGGTGGCCTCAGCGGCGTCATTGGCACCGGCTCGTCCATCATGCTGCTGCCGGTGCTGGTCCATGCCTTCGGGCCGAAACAGGCCGTGCCCATCATGGCCGTCGCCGCCATCATGGCCAATCTGTCGCGTGTGCTGGCCTGGTGGCAGGATGTGGACTGGAAGGCGGTGGCTGCCTATGCCCTCACCGGCGTCCCGGCCGCGGCGCTGGGTGCCCGCACCCTGCTGGCGCTTCCCGCGAACCTCATTGAAATTTCACTCGGCATTTTTTTCCTCGCCATGGTTCCGGTGCGCCATCTGCTGGCGCGCCTGCAGTGGAAAGCAAGCTTGTGGCACCTGGCGCTGGCCGGCGCCGTGATCGGTTTTCTCACCGGCATCGTATTGTCCACCGGGCCACTCAGCGTACCCGTGTTCCTGGCCTACGGTCTGCTCAAGGGCGCTTTCCTGGCAACGGAAGCGGCCAGTTCGCTGTTCATTTACCTCAGCAAGGTTGTGACGTTTCGCGAGTTGGGTGCGCTGCCGGCCGATGTGTTGATGCAAGGGTTGATCGTCGGCGCCTCGCTGATGGCCGGCACCTTTGCTGGCAAGGTGCTGGTGCTGCGCATGAGTGCGGCGGCGCACGGGCATGTGCTGGATGGGTTGTTGT
>CBFGNA010000198.1:0-5394 GCA_965650045.1 uncultured Polaromonas sp. | reverse complement strand
CACGCCGGTGGCGCCACCGCCGACGATGGCCACCGTCAGCCGGCCGCTGCCGGCGCTGCGCGGCACGGTCTGCGCCCGTATGCAGGCGTTGATCAGCCGGTCGTTGAAGCGTTTGGCGGCCTGCGGGCTGTCGAGCTTGATCGTGTGTTCGGCCGCGCCCGGCGTGCCGAAGTCATTGGTCTGGCTGCCGACGGCGATCACCAGCGTGTCGTAAGCGAGTTGCTGCGCCGGCGTGATCTCGCGGCCGGCCTCGTCGTGGCTCGCCGCAAGGTGCAGGGTTTTGGTGGCGCGGTCCAGGCCTTCGAGCCGGCCCAGCCGGAACTTGAAATGGTTCCAGCGCGCCTGCGCCAGGTACTCGATTTCCTCCGCATGGGTGTCAAAGCTGCCGGCCGCCAGCTGGTGCAGCAGCGGCTTCCACACATGCGTACGCGCGGCGTCCACCAGCGTGATGTCCGCCAGCCCCTTTTTGCCCAGGCGCTTGCCGAGCTGCGTGGCCAGCGCCAGCCCGCCGGCGCCGCCTCCAACGATGACGATGCGTTGCATTTATTTTTCCTCTCCGGCTTCAGGTGGCCGGTGCTGTTGTTGTGGCTACATGGTAACTGCCGGGGATGGTCAGGGCTTGGTGGAATTGGGATGCGGAGTCTATGGTGTTTACGTTGAGCTATTGGCGCGCCAGCAAGCCGGGGGTTGCCCGGCGGCAACTTACTTTCTTTTTGCGTCGCCAAAAAGAAAGTAAGCAAAGAAAAAGGCGACCCGATGGTCTGGGTCCCTCCGCTTCGCTGCGGGCAACCTCCGGTGCGCGCCGAAAACGGGGTCGAGCTCGAACTCGCCTGCGGCTCAAACAATCGCTCGCCCTGATCCGTTTTCGGCTGTGCTCCTCGGCCCAGCCCGACGGGTGGGGAATAAGCAATGCGGGTAAAAAAATCCTGAGTGCAGGAAGCGCGCAGCGCTTCCTGCACGGGACTCCCAACAGGCGGTCATGTTTGCACGCGAGCGCAGCGCACGCGGCCATATGAGGCTCCCTTCCATCGCCCAGCGGGGCGAGGGAAGGGCGGGGGGTTGGGAGTGGGGAGTTCCAACTACCGACCAGGGCAAGCCGGAGACGTAGCGTGATGCTGTCAACGCACAAGCTGCGTGATGCCTGAACGCAAAGGGCTAGCGCGTGGACGCCGCCCGCATCCGGTTGACCTCCAGCGGTGTCACCACACCGGCCTGATTGCCCCAGGACTGCCGGATGTGCGTCAACACCGCCGCGATGTCGCTGTCGTTCATTTCAAGCACAAAGGGTGGCATGCCGAAGGGCCGCGGGTTGCCGTGGGTGGCCGGGGCATAAGCGCCGTTGAGGACGATCTGCACCAGGTTGGCGGTTTGCGGCATGGTCACGGCGCGGTTGCCGGCCAGCGCCGGATAGGCGCCGGGTACACCGCGGCCCTGTTCACCATGGCACTGCGCGCAATGCTGGTCATAAAGTTTGCCGCCGCGGGCCAGGACTGCGGCCGGTGCCGCCGGCGCGGGTGGTGGGGCACTGGTGGCCGGCGGCGCCAGCTCCTTGAGGAATTGCGCCATGGCGCCCAGGTCCCCATCACTGAGGTACTGGGTGCTGCGCAGCACCACCTCGGCCATCGGGCCGGTGGCCGAGGCCCGCGGCGAGATGCCCGTCTTCAGCAGGTCCACGATGTGCTGGCGGTCCCAGTCGCCCACGCCGGCTTCATGCGGCGAGGTCAGCGACGGCGCATACCAGTTCTGCATGGGGATCATGCCGCCGGCCAGGTCCAGCGACTCGCTGCTGGCACCGAGCGCGTTGCGCGCCGTGTGGCAGGCGGCGCAATGCCCCAGGCCCCGGACCAGGTAGGCACCGCGGTTCCATTCGGCGCTGCGCTGCGGATCGGCCTCATGGACACCCGGCTTGAAATACAGGGCGCGCCAGACCGCCAGCGCAGCCTGCGAGTCGTAGGGGAAGCGCAGTGTGTGCGGCGTTCGGGCGCGTTCCACGGCGGGCAGGCTGCCCAGGTAGGCAAACAGCGCGTCAGCGTCTTCGCGCGTGACCTGGGTGTAGTTCGGATAGGGAAAGGCCGGGTAGAGCAGCCGGCCATCCCGGGAGCGGCCGTTGTGCATGGCGCGCCAGAAATGCGCGGGTGACCAGCCGCCGATACCGGTTTTTTCGTCGGGCGTGAGGTTGCTGCTGAACACCGTGCCGAAAGGGGTGTCGATGCCGCGCCCGCCGGCATAGGCCGGCCCGCCGCGTGCGGTGTGGCAGCCGGCGCAGTTGCCGGCGCGGGCCAGGTAGGCGCCGCGGGCGATCAGGCTGTCGCTGGGGGTGGTGCTGGCCACCGGAATGCGCACGTCGATCTCGTCCCGCAGATTGAGCCAGGCCACAGCCGCTGCCGCCGCGGCAAGCAGCAGCACCGATGCCAACAGGGCGCCGAATAATTTCTTCATGGCCGGGCCCCCGTCGCAGCGCCTGCAGAAAAGGCCGAACCTGCGCAGCTCAGGGTGATGGCGCCAGGCGCCGGCGGGGGCAGGGTGGCGACCGGCTTGCTGCTGGCCGGCAGCGGCTGCGCAGCCAGCCAGCTCGCGACGGCATTCAGGTCCTCCAGCGTGAGCCGGTCCACCACCTGTTTCATGCAGTCCGGCGGCTGGGCGCGGCGCTGGCCGGCTTTCCAGGCGCCGAGCTGGGCATTGAGGTAGTCACGCGGCAGGCCCAGCAGGCCCGGGATGTGCGGCAGGGCGCCGGTCATGGCCTGGCCGTGGCAGGTCACGCAGGCCGGCACGCGCCGCGCGGCATCACCCTGCAGCACAAGTTGACGGCCCTGGCGCAACACCTCCGGCGCGGCCTGCGCTGGCGCCGGCGCCGGGTAGGCCACCTCCAGTTTTGAAAAGTACTGCGCAATTTCCATCAGGTAGCTGTCGCTCAGCGGTTCCACAAGTTGCGCCATCAGGCCGTAGTGGCGCCGGCCGTCGCGAAAGTTCAGCAACTGGTTGTAGAGATAGCCGGCAGGTTTGCCGGCCAGGCGCGGGTAATAACCATCCGGACCGGCGCGCCCCTGGGGACCATGGCAGGCCGTACAGGCCAAGGTGCGCTGGGCGATGCTGTCCTCAAACGGTGCCGCGGCCAGCGCGGCTGTGGCGCACCCGGCCAGCGCGGCGCTTGCGGCTGCAAGCAGGCGCATTCGGGTGAGCAGCGCGGAAAAAATCAGGGGGATGGGCATGTAGGCATCATCGGCGATCCGGGCCTTGAACGTAAGACTCAGATACGGCTTGAAAAACCATATCAGATGAAAATCTGGTGAAAATAACCATATCAGATGACCTGCCCCACCCGGTCCGAGGCGCGCCCCGGCCACTGCTTTCCCGAGGCCATGAAACGTTACGAACAACTGGCTGAACTGCTGGCCACCGATATCCGCAGCGGACAACTTGCTGCGGGCGCGCGCCTGCCGTCCATCCGCAGCATCACGGCCCAGCAGGGGCTCAGTGCCTCCACCGCCTTCAAGGCCTATGAGCGCCTGGAGGAAAAAGGCCTGGTGCGCGCCCGCCCGCGTTCCGGCTATTACGTCATCGGGCCGGGCGCGCCGCCGGGCACGCCTGCCGCACCGATGGACCCGCGGGCAAGGACCAAGCCGGCGCTGGTTTCCTCGCGGCTGGATGTCAGCGCGCTGGTGTTTTCGGTGCTGGATGCCGTGCAGGACGCCGACATCGTGCCGCTGGGCTCGGCTTTTCCGAGCCAGGACCTGTTTCCCCTGCAGCGCCTGGGCAAGTCACTGGCCCGTGTGGCACCGCGCCTGCATGGGCATTCCATGGTGGCGCATTTCCCCCAGGGCCATCCCGCCCTGCGCCAGCAGATCGCGCAGCGTTACCTGGCCATGGGCATGGCGCAGCCGGCCGATGAACTGGTCATCACCAGCGGCGCGCTGGAGGCGCTCAATCTGTGCCTGTCCGCGGTGGCGCGGCCCGGCGACCTGGTGGCCATCGAGTCGCCCGGGTTTTACGCCGGGCTGCAGGCGCTGGAACGCCTGAACATGAAGGCGCTGGAGATCCCGGTTCACCCGCAGGACGGGCTGGATCTGGCGGCGCTGGCGCGTGCGCTGGACCGGCACCCGGTGAAAGCCTGCTGGTTCATGACCTCGTTCCAGAACCCGACCGGCACCAGCCTGTCGCCCGCCAAAAAGCAGGCATTGGTCGCGTTGCTGGCCCAGCACGGCATCCCGCTGATCGAGGACGATGTTTACGCCGAGCTGTATTTCGGCGCACGCGCACCTTCGCCGGCCAAAGCCTTTGACCGGCAGGGGCTGGTGATGCACTGCAGTTCGTTCAGCAAGACGCTGGCGCCGGGTTACCGCGTGGGTTGGGTCTCACCCGGCCGTTTTGGGGAGCAGATCACCCGGCTCAAGCTCATGACCACCCTGTCGGCCAGCCTGCCCGCGCAGGTGGCGCTGGCCGACTACCTGCAACATGGCGGCTACGACAAACACCTGCGCAAGCTGCGCCATGCGATGGAAGCCCGGATGGCCGGCTTGCTGGCGGCCATCGCGCGTCACTTTCCGCCTGGCGTGCGGGCAGAACGGCCGGCGGGCGGTTATTTCGCCTGGGTGGTGTTTGATGCCGGCTTCGATGCGCTGGCGCTGCATGAGGCGGCGCGCGAACACGGCATCAGCCTGGCACCGGGGCCGATTTTTTCGGCGCGCCGGGAGTTTCGCCATTGCCTGCGGCTCAATGGCGGCCAGGCCTGGACCACGCGCCTGGAGGAGGCCATGCGCACGCTGGGCGCGCTGGTCCGGCTGCAAGCGCCCTATGCGGGAAGTGCAGGCCTGTGAACAGGCCTAACGTTTCGGGCTGGACCGCAGGCAGGCCAGGAAATGGTCCCAGCTCGTTTGCAGTTCCTGCACCCGTGCACCCTTGTCGAGGACGGCGCCGCCCGCCGCTTCGGTGCGCCGCACCACCTTGGCGAGCGCACTGGCAGGCAGGGGGTCGATCTGGCGCCGCAGTTCAGAGGCCTTGCGGCGCATCTCGACAATGGCGCCGCGCGTCAGCGACTTGTTGTTCGACAGGGCAATGCCGCCTACCAGTTCGGCCATCTCGGCAAGCGCCGGATCCAGATACCAGATGGCCGCCGTGCTCAGCGCCAGGGCCCAGACCCGTTTGTTCGGGACCGCTGCCGGCGCGGGTGCGGCGGCAGGTTCGGGTGTGGCAGGCTGGGATTCGGACGGTAGGGTCATGAGGGCACTGGGTCGGGACCTGAACGGGCAAGCTATGAATTCTCGCTGACTTTGGCGCGGCCGTGGGCCAGCCGCAGCGCATGCCCCTGCGCGCTTCTCAGCTACGCCGATATACGATAAAAACTGCCTCCAGCCCTTGTCTGGAAAGGGTGAGCAGCTATCAAAAAAGAAGGAATCA
>CBFGNA010000197.1:0-5397 GCA_965650045.1 uncultured Polaromonas sp. | reverse complement strand
CGCCCACCAGGTCTGCCCGTACTCGAACGCAACACGCGGCAACATCGACGTGACCATCACCCTGAAATAAGGCCTCACGCTTCATTTCGTGTGAAGCGGCCTTCTTTGTGAAGGCTGTCGCCAAAGCGGCCCGCCGGTGTTGAGCCGGCGGGCCTTTTCGCTTATGTTGCGCACATGAGCACTACCACCTTCCTCGTTCAAAAAAACCAGCTCGCCGAAACCCGCCTGCATGCCGCCGAAGCCAGCGCCCTGGGCGACGGCCAGATCCGGGCGCATGTCGATGCCTTCGCGCTGACCTCGAACAACATCACCTACGCTGCGTTTGGCGACGCGATGAATTACTGGCAGTTTTTTCCGACCGCGGAAGAGGGCTGGGGCATCATCCCGGTCTGGGGCTTCGGCACGGTGGTGCAGTCTCTGCACCCGGGCGTGGCTGTCGGCGAAAAACTCTACGGTTACTTTCCGATGGCGTCCGAAGCCGTGCTGAGCCCGGCGCGGCTGGACAGCAGCGGCTTTTATGACGGCGCAACGCACCGGAGGGAACTGCACCCGGTGTACAACCAGTACCTGCGCTGCAACACCGACCCTTTCTACACTGCGTCCACTGAAGCGATCCAGGCCCTGCTGCGGCCGTTGTTCATGACATCTTTCCTGATCGACGACTTTCTTGCCGACAATGACTTTTTTGGCGCTTCCGGCGGCGCCATGCTGCTGTCCAGCGCGTCGAGCAAAACCGCCTACGGCACGGCCTTCCAGCTCGCGCAGCGTCCGGGCATCGAGGTCATCGGCCTGACCTCGCCCGGCAACGTGGCCTTCTGCGAAAGCCTGGGTTGTTACAGCCGGGTGCTGAGCTACGACCAGCTTGATCAGATCGCTCTTGAGCGGGCCTGCATCTACATCGACTTTGCCGGGAGCGCCAAACTGCGCCATGCCATCCACAGCCGCTTCGTCAAGCTGAAGTACAGCTGCGCCATCGGCGGCACACATGTCACTGAACTCGGCGGCGCCAAAGAGCTGCCCGGCCCGCGCGCCACGCTGTTTTTTGCACCGGCACAGATCAAGAAACGCAGCGCCGACTGGGGCAAGGAAGCGCTGGGTCAGCGTTTGGTTGAAGCCTGGCAGGCCTTCAGCACCAGGGTCACGCAACAGCCATCACCGTGGCTGCAAGTGCAGCAGCACCAGGGAGAAACTGCGCTAGCGGCCGCTTACCAGCAGGTCCTGGCCGGCAAGGGCGATCCGCGCAGCGGGCACATGCTGGCCTTCTGACCCCCCGGATGCTCCTGTTTTTATAGCTGCTTGCGCCCGCCAGCCGGGGGCTAGAGGCCTTTTTTATTCACAAACAAGGCCGGCAACGGGAGCAACGACAATGGGGGCATGATCGACGAGCCCCTGACCGACCTGCCCCCGACGGCCATGCCGCCGCAGGCCCTGCACGCCTACGAAAAACTCACGCCCGACGTGGTGCTGGATGCGCTGGCCAGCGTGGGGCTGCTGGGCGATGGGCGCCTGATGGCGCTGTCGAGTTATGAAAACCGCGTCTATCAGGTGCACCTCGAAACCCCGGCGGGCACCGGTGCCAGCGCGGGCGACATCGTGGTCGTCAAATTCTACCGGCCGGACCGCTGGAGCGATCTGCAGATTGTCGAAGAGCACGAATTTGCCGCCGAACTGATGGCGGCTGAAATTCCGGTGGTGGGCGCGCTGACGATTGACGGCCGCACCCTGCACCACTTCAACGGTTTCAGCTTCAGCGTGTCGCCGCGCCGCGGCGGGCGCCGGCCCGAGCTGGAAGACTTCAGTGTGCTCGAATGGATAGGCCGTTTCCTGGCGCGCATCCATACCGTCGGAAGTTTGCAGCCTTTCAGGCACCGGCCAGCGCTGGACCTGCAGACCTTTGGCTACGCCAGCCGCGACGTGCTGCTGGCTGGCAACTATTTGCCGCTGGACATGGCGTCGCGCTGGCTCAAGGCTTTCGAGGAAGCGATGAAGGTGGCACAAGCGGTATTTGACAGCGTGGGTGAGGTCCGCAGCCTGCGCCTGCACGGCGATTGCCACCCGGGCAACATCCTCTGGACGCCGGAAGGCCTGGAAGGCGCGGGCCCGCATTTTGTTGATCTCGACGACGCACGCAGCGGCCCAGCTGTGCAGGACCTGTGGATGCTGCTGTCCGGCGACCGGCCGCAATGCCTGCGTCAGCTCGGCGCGCTGGTGGACGGCTACGAGGAGTTCCGCGAATTCGACCGCCGCGAGCTGGCCCTGATCGAGCCCCTGCGCACCCTGCGCCTGGTGCATTACAGCGCGTGGCTGGCGCAGCGCTGGCACGACCCGATCTTCCCGATCAACTTCCCGTGGTTCGGCTCCAGCGACTACTGGAAAGGCCAGGTGGACATGCTGGAAGAACAGGCCGAGGCCATGCAGGAAGCGCCGCTGGTGGCCTGAGCCCCGGGAATTTTGCCGGGCCGTCCCAAGGAAAATTAGCCCTTTGGAGGGCAGAGAGTCACGCGAAGCGAGCGAACCTGGGGCCAGGCTACTTGACCGGGTTTTCCAGCGTGCCGATGCCGTCGATCTCGACCCGCACCACGTCACCCGACTTCAAATACTTGGGCGGCTTGAAGCCGATGCCCACACCGACCGGGGTGCCGGTGGCAATCAGGTCGCCGGGGTAAAGCGTGATGCCGGCCGACAGGGTTTCGATCAGTTTGGGGATGCCGAAGATCAGGTCGGTGGTCGAGGCATTCTGGCGTTCCTCGCCGTTGACATAACAGCGCACGCCGGTTTTGGTGCCGTCGCATTCATCGGCGCTGACCAGCCACGGGCCCATCGGGCAGAAGGTGTCAAAGGACTTGCCCAGCAGCCACTGCTTGTGGCGGCTTTGCCAGTCGCGCGCGGTGACGTCGTTGATGATGGTGTAGCCCCAGACATGCGCCATCGCGTCCTTCGCCGCAATGCCCTTGCCGCCGCGGCCGATGACGACCGTGAGTTCGGCTTCGTAGTCGATGGCCTCTGAGGCTGCGGGCATCTCGATGGCGGCGCCGGGGCCGACCACCGACTCGGGCACCTTGGTGAAGTAGATCGGGTCAGGCGGAACGTCTTCCCCGGCCTTCGCGCTGCTGTCGAAACCGCTGCCGGCAAATTCACGCGCGTGCGCAAAATAGTTTTTGCCGACACAGAAGATGTTGCGGCGCGGCTTGGGGACAGGCGCGATCATCTGCACGTCGGCCAAAGCAACGCTCGCCAGCAAGGCCGGCAAGGCTTCGCCGCGCGCCAGCATCTCGATCACGGGCAAGGCGCCCAGCTCACGCTGCGCTGCGGGCAAATCAAAGGGCTGGACCGATTGCAGATCGGCGGACACCAGGCCCACACCGGGCTGGCCGTTATGGCGGAAGGCAACAATTTTCATGATGGACTTTCTTGTCTCGTGGCCCGGCTGCGCGCAGGGGCCGTTGGTGTGGATTAGGGATTGCGATGATCCCCAAAAATCAGGCGGATGTTAGCATGCAAACCATGAGCGAGGCCTTGCCCCGCCCAGTGCCAGCCCCTCAAAAACAAGGAGACAAAACCATGAACCGCAGATCCGCCCTGCTGGTCAGCCTGCTGCTGTCCGGCGCCACTTTGGCCGCAGCCCAGACCGCCTGGCCCACCCGCGCCATCACCATGATTGTTCCCTTCCCACCGGGGGGCCTGGCCGACCTGGTGGCGCGCCCGGTGGCCGAAGCCATGTCGCGCGATCTGGGCCAGCCCGTGGTGATCGAGAACAAGGCCGGCGCCGGTGGCGGCATCGGCATGGGCCTGACCGCCAAGGCCAAGCCGGACGGCTACACGATGGTGATGGCGCTGTCCTCGCTGACGGTGATCCCCGAAGCGGATGCGATCCTGGGGCGGCCCGCGATGTTTGCGCTCAACGACCTGCGGCCCATCGCGCGTTTCACCGCCGATCCGACTGTGCTCGCCGTGCGCGCCGATGCGCCCTGGAAGACGGTGAAGGATTTTGTCGAGGACGCGAAAAAGCGCCCCGGCGCCATCAACTATGGCTCATCCGGCAACTACGGCACCATGCATGTGCCCATGGAAATCCTGGCGCAAAACGCCGGCATCAAGATGACCCATGTGCCTTTCACCGGCGCCGGCCCAGCCGTGGTGGCGCTGCTGGGCGGGCAGATCGACGCGGTGTCCTCCGGGCCAGCCACGGTGCTGCAGCATGTCAAGGCCGGCAAGATCCGGGTGCTGGGTCACTGGGGCACCACCCAGCTCGGCGCCCTGCCCGACGTCCCCAGCCTGAAAGATGCCGGTTACAACGCCGAATACGCGCAGTGGTCGGGCCTGTTCATTCCGCGTGACACGCCTGAGCCGGTGGCGCAGCGCCTGCGCGCCGCCGCCAAAGCAGCGGCGCAGGACGCCAAGGTCAAGGAAGTGATCCTCAACGCTGGCAGCCCGGTGTTGTACCTGGACTCGCCGGACTTTGAAAAATACGTGCAGGGCGACGCGCGGCGCATGGCAGACGTTGTCAAACGCATCGGAAAAGTGGAATAACAAGGTGGCATAAAAACGGGGCCTGCGGGCCCCGCATCACTGGAGACAGCCATGGGTTTCAAACACGTCATCGCCTTGGGTCTTGCTGCAGCAGCAACAACATGGGGCAGCTCGGCATTGGCCCAAGGCTACCCGGCCAGGCCGGTCAAGGTCATCGTGCCTTTCGCCGCAGGCGGGCCGGCGGACAACTATGCGCGCTTCATCGCGCAGCGCCTGCAAGACACACTGGGCCAGTCCTTCGTGGTGGACAACCGCCCGGGCGGCGGCTCCATCATCGGCACCGACCTGGCGGCCAAGGCGGCCCCTGACGGCTACACGCTGCTGATGATGTCGAACACGCACACCGTCAATGAAACACTGATTCCCACCAAACCCTTCCAGCTCATGCGCGACTTCGTCGCGGTGGCACCGGTGAACTATTCCGACCTGGTGCTGGTGGGGCAGCCCGGGCTGGCGGCCGCCAACCTCAAGGAGTTGCTGGTCCAGGCCAAAGCCAAACCCGGCAAGTTCAACTACGCCTCGTCGGGCCCCGGCACGCCGTACCACATGGCCGGTGAGCTGTTCAAGAGCATGGCCGGCGTTTACCTCGTGCACATTCCGTACCGGGGCAGCTCGGGCGCACGCACGGACGTGATGGGCGGGCAGGTCGATGTGATGTTCGACGCCGTCACCACCATGGCCGAACAGATCAAGGCAGGCAAGGTCAAGGCGCTGGCGACCACCGGCCGCACGCGCTCGGAGGTGCTGCCCGATGTACCCACCCTGAACGAAGCCGGCGTGCCCGGCTACGAAGCCACCATCTGGCTGGGCCTGATGGCACCGCGCGGCACGCCGAAAGCCGTGGTGGATAAGCTCAACGAGGCGGTG
>CBFGNA010000196.1:0-5467 GCA_965650045.1 uncultured Polaromonas sp. | reverse complement strand
GTAGCCGGTGATGTCGGTTCAGCGATGGCCGCGGCCGACATCATTGTTTCGTCGCTGCCCAACGATGCGGCGCTGCGCGCAGTGGCGGCGCAAGTCGCGCAGTCGGCGCGGCGTGGCGCCATCTACATCGACGCCAGCACGGTGTCGCAGCAGGTGTCGGCCGAGGTGGCGCAGGGGCTGACCGCCGCCGGCGTGGCCTACCTTCGCACCACGGTCTCGGGCAACAACAAGATGGCCGAGGCGGCGCAACTGACCGTGATGGCCTCCGGGCCGCGCACCGCTTACGACACGGCATTGCCGCTGCTCCAATTGTTGGGGCCGAACCAGTTCTACCTTGGCCAGGCCGAACAGGCGCGCCTGATGAAGCTGGTGGTCAACCTGATGATTGCGCAAACCAGCGCGATGTTGTCCGAAGCCCTGACCTTGGGGCGCAAGGGCGGCCTGGACTGGCAGGACATGTGGCAGGTGCTGGGCGCCAGCGCCGTGGCTTCGCCGATTGTCAAGGCCAAGTCGGTGCAGCTGGGCGCGCGCGACTTCACACCCACCTTCACGGTCGAACAGATGATCAAGGACCTTGACCTCATTCTGGACGCCGGCCGCGCGGTGCATGCGCCGCTGGCGCAGACGGCGCTGACGCAGCAGCTCATGCATGCGGCCATGGCGCAGGGCGACGGGCAGGACGACTACGCGGCCATCATCAAGACGGTCGAGCGCAGTGCCGGGTTGTCCACCGATTTTCCTAAAACGCCATGAAAAGTTTTATCTACAACGGCCAGGCCGGCCGCGTGATCTTCGGAGCCGGCAGCCTGCAGCATTTGCTGCGCGAAATCGATGCGCTCGGCGCGCGCAAGGCGCTGGTGCTCTCCACGCCGGAGCAGCGTGCCTCGGCCGAAATGATTGCCGGGCTGCTCGGTCCACGCGCGGCCGGCGTGTTCGATCGCGCGGTCATGCATGTGCCCATCGAGACCGCCCGCGAGGCGCGCGACCTGGCCCGCAAGCTGGGCGCCGATTGCGCGGTGGCGATTGGCGGCGGATCGACCACCGGGCTGGGCAAGGCGATTGCGCTGGACTCCGGCCTGCCGATTCTGGCCATTCCCACGACCTATGCCGGTTCGGAGATGACCCCGATCTACGGCATCACCGAAGCCGGCCTGAAAAAAACCGGCAAAGATGCCCGCGTGTTGCCCCGCACCGTGATCTACGACCCCGAACTGACCCTGGGCCTGCCGGTCGGCATGAGCGTGACCAGCGGCATCAACGCGATTGCCCACGCCGCCGAAGGCCTGTACTCCCCCGACAGCAACCCCGTCATGGACCTGATGGCCAAAGAGGGCATCGCCGCCATGGGGCGGGCGCTGCCAGCTATTAAAAAGGGAGCAAATAACATTGACGCCCGAAGCGATGCGCTGTACGGCGCCTGGCTGTGCGGCACGGTGCTGGGCAATGTCGGCATGGCCCTGCACCACAAGCTGTGCCACACCCTGGGCGGCAGCTTCAACCTGCCGCACGCCGAGACTCACACCATCGTGCTGCCGCACGCACTGGCTTACAACGCCGCCGCCGCGCCGCAGGCCATGCAGGCGATTGCTGCCGCGCTGGGCGGCGCCACCGCCGCGCAGGCGGTGTTCGACCTGGCGAAACACAACGGCGCACCGGTGGCGCTGCGCGACATCGGCATGAAGGAAAGCGATCTCGACAAAGCCTGCGACATCGCGATGCAGACCCCCTACGCGAATCCGCGGCCGCTGGAGCGGGACGCTATTCGTCAGCTGCTGCAGGATGCGTTTGAGGGGGTGCGGCCGGAAGAGTGAGAGTGGGGTCAGCGCCAGGTTCCGAGCGTATGCAATGCTGCGAAAGGTAACTTGGTCCGACCGGCAACCTACTCATTCAGTGGGCCGTCACTGGCTGCTAATTAACGTTTGACATGAGGGACGCCACCCGACAAGCAGGGTGATGTCCTCTTGATTGAATGGCTAGGTTTTACTGCTCTTATTAGTTAACCACTTGTTGATTTTTGTCGCTTGTGAAAGCGAGCGAGACCAGGCAAGGCGTGGAGATGACAAACAAGTTGATTCACACCGACTTGAAACAGATCGCGAGCAGATGCCTCAAGTGGCGGCTCGCTTATAAGCGACTCTTTGTGCCACTGGAGCGCCTTGCACCATTCTTTGATTTTCTCGTTTGAGAAGTCGGCACGTATATCGTGTGCAAATTGATTACGGATCTTCGCGACAAGCCGTAGATCTGATGTGATCGTTTGCCCGATTAACCCAAGGCAATAACATGCGGTGATTTTGGCTCCAAATACACCAAGTGGGCCCTCGGGTTGCAAGAGCTTCTGGACTTCCTTCTTATCATCGATCAGAAAACTAATCAACAGCTCTGTGATCAGTGTGTCTAGAAACGCCGGCCCAACTATGGCAACTGCCCGATCACTTGCTTCTTTGTAGTCGAAGAGCTTTGAAAACTCAAGGAGCATCTCTCGCAGGAAGAAGTGTTGCTCGGCTTCCTTCTCCGACAGAGGCGTACCGAAGTTTCGCTGGGCTGGCTCATCCACGAAGTGTCTCCTGTGAAACTTAGCGTGCCAGAGTCGAACGACCTGTTAGCTTGCAACGCGCGTACGCCGGTTGATCAACTGCGCGTTGATGTGGGCGAACCGCTGCCCATCTAGGACCAAAATTTTCGCTCGAAAAGCCTTAAGACGCGCAAGAACAGCAGCAGATGTCGATGGGCCGCCGTTTCTCGCAGGATCCAAAATGAATGCATGGAGTTCAAACGCAGACGTGCTCACTACCTCTTGGAAGATGTCTTCCAACGACAACCGAGTATGCGGGCGTGTAGGCTGTATGGCCATCACCAATCCTTGACTTTTCGGATCCTTCATCGCGCGTTGCACTACGTTCCGGAACTGCATCCGCGAAAGCGGTGTCTCCTGGGGCGAGTTGCACAAAACGTGGATGGTCTTGCCCGTGGTTTTGTCTTCGACATGGCCACGAAAGGTGCTGAGAGGACACCCAGTGAGGCTCTTTATCACGGTAGACTTACCGGAATTCCGGGTTCCTATTACGGCTACAAACTTCTGCACTGTGTCTCCTTGCAATCTAATGTTTGAAGTAAGGGGCCGCCACAGCGGCGAAGCGTAGAGGGAACCCGCAAAGTGCAGCTTTGTGGACGGTCTCTCTCTCGGATTTGTTAGCCATTTTTACTGGTGCTCTTTGCGAGAACATAGGATTCGTAAAATTTCTCGATCTCTATTTTTACTTTCTGCAGCTTTTTCCTGAGTTCCTCGTGCTCATCATGCAGAGGCTTGCCAGCAGATTCGTAAGTTTCTGGCGCCGAAAAATGATCTGCAAGCTTTTTTATTTTTGGGAGCTCATTTTCAAAGTGATCTTTCAACACAATGAGCGCATTAATTCTATTTTGTGTAAACGCCTCTAGGATGGTTTTTTGAGCTTGTTTGTTGCTTTCTTTTGCTTGCCTGACCTGCAAGTAGGCATAGAGCGCTGAGGCTATTGCGGCGAACGCACTAATCGCACTTATTAGTGATGATGTATCTATGTGATTGTTCATTTGGAAAAGGGCTAATGTGGTGTAAACGTCAAAACCCAGTTGATACATCCTGGGCTTGCGGATACATCTTTGCCGGAAAAACTCCGAAACCCGCGCGCCTGCTGGGCTTGGGGTCGATAGGCTATGAAAATCAATAGGTATAAATTTTCCATGAAACCCTGTGCCCTTCTACTACGGCTGCCGCTTGATCGATAGGTGCGCGAGCTGTCTGGATGCGTGCACTATAGCTTGACCGCAGGCAAAAGGTCCCCCTATCAGATTCGCTTCCAGGCACGAAGCAACCATGACGGCTTGTTTCCTGACGATGAATCAGCGTTTTTCTACATGGCTTTCATTTTATGAACTCTTTCGCTTGTAGTTACCCATTTGCCCTGGGACTGTCGAAGGGCCTTTGGTCCCTGCTCAGGCTTCGACAGGCTCAGCCCGAACGGTGGATGTCCTGAATGACGAAGCCATCAAGCGGTTGCCAGGTGCCGCGACGGCATTCACTACACTGGTCTCCTGTTGTAAAGGACCCTTGCCCCGATGGAAATATTTGTTCTGCTGTTCATGGTGGTCGCCTTCGGTGCCTACCAGCTCAAAGCCAAGACCCAGCGGAAACGCATTGCACTGCTGGCCAGCCATCTGGGCCGCTACCAGGTGGAAAAGCTGATGGAAAGCCTCACGCAAGGCTACCTGCGGGCGCTGGGCGAAAAAGACCCTGAGCGCCAGACGCAGATCTGGAACATGCTGGCTGTTTCCGAGGAGCAACTGGTCGATCAGTTCCAGCGTTTTGCAGCGGATTTTTCAACGGTGGATGTTGCCGATGCGCGGGTCAGCAAGCTGCCGGTGTTTTTGCCGGAAGCCGACCGATTTTTCCCCGACAACACTTTTGACATGCGCAAGATGCTGAACGTCCATGCGCAGGGCATTGAGCGTGTGGTCAAAAATACGCAGGGCCGCAGCCCGCGCGACAAGGCTTACACGCTGTCGGCTGAACTGTTTTTGATGCAGCACAGCTGCCACTGGTACTGCCGCTCCAAATCGATTGCCTCGGCGCGCATGCTGGCGCGCCACCAGACGCCTTATGCGCAACTGCTGGCGTCGGTGGATCCGCAAACGCGCGAAGCCTACCTGGCGGTGATCGGCCGGTGATCGGCCGGCTGCGGTGCGCGGTCTGCCTGCGGCCGCAAGCTGCCTGCATCTGCCGCTGGATCACGCCGGTTCGCCATGACGTCGAGGTCCTGATCCTGCAGCATCCGCTCGAAGTGCAGCATCCCAAAGGCAGCGCGCGCCTGCTGCACCTGAGCCTGCCGGGCAGCCGGCTGCTCACCGGCGAGGTGTTCGACTTGCGTGAATGGCAGCCGCCCGGCGATACCCGGCACAACCTGCTGCTGTATCCCGACCTGCCGTCCGACCGCGGCGCAGGTTTGCCGCCGCCGCCTGCAGCAGCGCCTGAACGGTTGCGGGACCCGTCTCAGTTGCGCCTGATCGTGCTCGACGGCACATGGCGCAAAAGCCGCCGGATGCTGCATCTCAATCCGTCCTTGCAGCAGCTGCCCCGGCTGTCCCTGCAGGACCTGCCGGGCTCGAACTACCGGATACGCCGTGCGCACCGGCCGGATCAGCTCTCCACGCTGGAAGCCGTGTGCGCTGCGCTGGCCCAACTCGAAGGCGACAGCGGGCAGTTCCAGCCCTTGCTGAAAGCGTTTGATGGTTTTGTGGCGCAGCAAGCGGCTTTTGCGGGTCGGTCTTCAGAGTTATAAGACAAATCGGCCTCCAGCCCTTATCCGGCGGGCGCAACCAGCTATCAAATCAGGAGCAAATGGTGCAATCAAAGGCCCAGCGGATGCCCGCTGGCCTGGGCCAGCACCTGCAGCGCGCTGCTGTCGTCGCTGCCGCGCCAGGCCACGATCTG
>CBFGNA010000195.1:0-5476 GCA_965650045.1 uncultured Polaromonas sp. | reverse complement strand
GCAGGTCGGAGACCAGGTCACTGCCCGCATCCACTGGGAACGCCGGCACCGACTCATGCGTTTTCACACGACAACACACCTGCTGTGCCACCTGGTGCCGCAGCTGGTCAACGGCTGCTCGATCACGCCCGACTATGCGCGGCTGGACTTCAGCATGACCGACCCGCTGGACAAGGAGCTGCTCACAGCCGGCATCGCGCGGCTGGTGGCGTCGGCGCACCCGCTGGTGGTCGGCAGCATCAGCGACGCCGAACTCGACGCCAACCCGGCGCTGGTCAAAAGCATGAGCGTGCAACCGCCGCGCGGCAGCGGCCAGGTGCGCACCATACGTATCGGCGGGCCGGGGCCGGAGCAGATGATCGACCTGCAGCCCTGCGGCGGCACCCACGTGGCCAACACCGCCGAGATCGGCGCCGTCGTCGTGACCAAAATCGAGAAAAAAAGTGCCACCACACGCCGCGTGGTGCTGGGCTTTGCCGCCTGAGTACAAGGCATGCAGGCCGCCCGCCCCGCAGGAACTAAAGCCGGCAGCCCCGCTCAGACCATGACCATGTTGTTCCGCCGCATTGCCACCGCTATTGTTTTAATAGCTGCTTACGCCCTGTCTACGGGGGCTACAGCCCAAAATAGCTTGATAAACACGGGCGCCGCCAGCGCCACGGTGGTGACCGACCAGGTGCGGGCCGAACTGCTGGCATGGGCACCCGAGGGCGTGCAGGCCGGCCAACCGCTCTGGGGCGGCCTGCAGCGTGCGCACATTCCAGAGTGGCACACCTACTGGAAAAACTCGGGGGACTCCGGCCTGCCGACCTTGCTGGAATGGACGCTGCCCGCAGGCATCAGCGCCGGCGAGATTGCCTGGCCCACGCCGAAAAAGATACCCATTGGCACGCTGGCTAACTACGGCTACGAAGGCACGGTGCTGTTGCCGGTGCCACTCACGGTGGCGCCCGGCTTCAGTGCCAGCCAGCTCGACATCAAACTCAAGGCGGCCTGGCTGGTCTGCAAGAAAGAATGCATTCCGCAGGAAGGTGACTTTGTCCTGCGCATCCCCACTCGCAGCTCGACCGGCCTGAGCAGCGCCGCATTTGCCGCCGCGTTTGCCGCCAGCCCAAAGCCGCTGGACGGGTCCGGCAGCCGCATTGACCTCGATGCCCAGGCGATCAAGGTCTCCCTGGCGGGTCTGCCGGCCAGCGTGCAGGGCAAGACCCTGGCGTTTTTCCCCGAAACCGCTGGCGTGATCGAACCGGGCGCGGCCTGGCAACAGGCCTGGCAGGGCCCGGTCTGGACCGCGCACATCCCGCTGTCCGCCCAGCGCAGCGAAAGCCCGGCGCGTATGCCCGTGGTGGTGGCCTCGGGAGACGCCGCCTGGCGCATCGATGCGCCGGTCAAAGGCCCCTGGCCCGCCGTGGCGGCGCCCGCTGCCCTGTCACCCGCGCTGGAAGCCGCCCTCAGGGCCAATGCCGCGCTGGGCGCCGCGCCGGCGGGTGGCAACGCTGCTCCGCTGGGTTTGCTGGCGGCCCTGTTTGGTGCGCTGCTGGGCGGGCTGATCCTGAACCTGATGCCGTGTGTGTTCCCGGTGCTGGCCATCAAGGTGGTGGGGTTTGCGCAGGAGCAAAGCCAGAAAGCCCGGCTGGCCGCCGGCCTGGCCTACACCGCCGGCGTGTTGCTGTCCTTCGTCGCGCTGGGCGCGCTGCTGCTGGGCCTGCGCGCTGCCGGTGAGCAGCTCGGCTGGGGCTTTCAGCTGCAAAGCCCGGCCGTGGTGGCTGGCTTGGCCGCGCTGTTCACGTTGATCGGCCTGAACCTGGCCGGGCTGTTTGAGTTCGGCAGCTTCCTGCCCAGCCGGGTGGCCAGCCTGCAGGCCGGCAACCCGACCGCCAATTCCTTTTTGACCGGCGTGCTGGCCACAGCGATTGCCTCGCCCTGCACCGCGCCCTTCATGGGCGCCTCGCTGGGCTTTGCGCTGGGCCTGCCCGCCTGGCAGGCGCTGGCGGTGTTTGCCGCCATCGGCCTGGGCATGGCGCTGCCCTATCTGGCCGCCAGTGCCGTGCCGGCGGTGGCGCGCGCCTTGCCGCGCCCCGGGCCGTGGATGGACACCTTCCGGCGGCTGATGGCCTTTCCGATGTTCGCCACCGTCGCCTGGCTGGTCTGGGTGCTGGGCCAGCAAAGCGGCATCGACGGTGCCGGCGCGCTGCTGGCGCTGCTGGTGCTGATGGCGCTGGTAGTGTGGTCGCTGACCTTGCGCGGCCGCGCACGCTTTGTGCTTGCTACGCTTTCCATAGCGCTTGCTGCAGGTGGGCTGTGGGCTGTGGGCCAAAATGTCATCAAACCTTTGGACACCCCCGCCATTGCGGGCGCAGCCTCCGGGCGCTGGCAGGCGTGGGAGCCAGGCCGGGTCGAGCAGCTCACGGCCCAGGGGCAGGCGGTGTTTGTGGATTTCACCGCGGCCTGGTGCGTGACCTGCCAGTACAACAAGAAAACCACGCTGGCCCACAGCGCAGTGCTGGCCGACATGGACGCCAAAAAAGTTTCCCTGTTGCGCGCCGACTGGACGCGGCGCGATCCGGCGGTCACGGCGGCGCTGGCGCAACTGGGCCGCAATGGCGTGCCGGTCTATGTGATCTACAAGCCCGGCAGCGCGCCCGTGGTGCTGTCGGAGATTCTGTCGGTGGATGATGTCCGGGCCGAGCTGGCCAAATTGTGATTGCGCTTTTTCAGGGAGTTCATGGCATGTCGAATCCGTCTGTTCAACCCGCGTTGGGTCGCCGCGCTTTTTCGGCGTCCCTGTTTGCCGCTCCGTGGGCACTGTCGTTCACCGATCACGCCCGTGCTGCGACCACCGCCGCTGTGGGCCAGGCAGCGCCGGATTTTTCAGCCACCGACACCACCGGCAAAACCCGCAAGCTCAGCGACTACAAGGGCAAGCTGGTGGTGCTGGAATGGACCAACCCGGGCTGCCCCTTTGTGCAAAAGCACTACAGCGGCAACATGCAGGCGCTGCAAAAGGAGTTCCGTGCCAGGGGCGTGGTCTGGCTGGCGATCAACTCGACCGAAACCGGCAGCAGCGACTACCAGGCACCGGCCCAGCTTGCCGGCTGGCTGAGCGCAAAGCAGGCGTCGCCCACCGCCACACTGATGGACGCGTCCGGCCAGATCGGCCAGCGCTACGGCGCCAAAACCACGCCGCACATGTACATCGTGAGCCGGGAGGGGCAATTGATTTACGCCGGCGGCATCGACAGCATTGCCTCGGCGCGGGTGGACGACATCCAGACCGCCACCAACTACGTGCGCCAGGGCCTGAATGAAGCGCTGGGCGGCAAGCCGCTGAGCGTGGCGTCGAGCCGGGCTTACGGCTGTTCCATCAAATACAAGGCCTGATCGCCATGAGCACACCGACCCTGGCAGAACGCATGCCGCATATCCTCAACCATTGCCGCACCATCGCGGTGGTCGGCCTGTCGGACCAGCCGCACCGCGCCAGCTTTGATGTGGCGCGTTACATGCAGGCCCAGGGTTACCGCATCATTCCCGTCAACCCGAACCTGTCCGAAGTCCTCGGCGAAAAAGCCTATCCCTCCCTGACCGAAGCGGCGCGGCACGAGAAGATCGAGCTGGTGAACTGCTTTCGCAACAGCCCCGACATCCCACCGGTGATGGACGAGGCCATTGCCATCGGCGCCAAGGCCGTGTGGATGCAGCTGGGCATCTCCAACCCCGCCGCAGCCAGCAAGGCGGAAGCTGCGGGCCTGCTGGTGGTGCAGGACCACTGCATCAAGATCGACCACCGCGTGCTGATGTCGCGTGGCCTGCTGAACAGGCCCTGAGACCCTCGGCCGCCGGGGCGCTTGCACGGGCAGGCTTCTTCGGGATAATTGCCGCATGCCCCTGCCGCGCCGGTTTTTTTTCATGTTGCCTGTGGGCCTCCTGGCGCTGGGCGCATGTTCGACACAAGGCCCGGCAGCCGTCCACCGCGGCGAGACCCAGGTGGCGCCGCTGACTTCCAGCGAACTCGGGCAGTCCGACGTTAACCGCATCGCCACCCTGGGCATGCGCGACAACCTGGACAGCTTGTACCGCCTGCTCGACAAGCTCTACCGCCGCAACCCGGCCGAATGGCGCAAGGCCCACCCCAGCCGCGAGGCCGCCTTGCAGCGCGTGCGCAACGCCGTGGAAAGCCGCAGCGCCTGGCCCGAGCTGCAGGGCAAACGCGATATTGCAGCCCTGTCGCTGGCGCTCAGCCCGGAGTTTCGCGGTGACCGGGTGGCAGCCTTTGTTTACGCCAGCGCCGACATGCTGATCACCGCGCACGATGGCAAAACGGTTTTCTACCTGGTCGATGGGCTGGATGCGCAGCACATCTACAACGCCGCCCGCAACATCGAGTCGGCGGTCTGGCTGCTGGCGACGCGGCGCAACGCCACCGGCCAGCCTCTGCTGCTGGCGGACGAAATGTCCGAGCGCGAACGCAACCTGAGCTTCGAGCGCGAATTCGGCAAGATCGTCGGCCGCCTCGACCTGCTGTCTGAAGTGCTGACCGAAAAGTACCGGCGCGCCGTCATCACCTACGTTCAGAACCTGGCGGGCGCTTCTTTTCTGCAATTCCTGCCGGTCAGATAAAACCCAAACGTCGCCCATTGCAGAGCCGTTCGTCCTGAGCTTGTCGAAGGATGCCCCGCGCGGTGGAAAGCTTCGCGGCTCTGAGAGAATGGGGAGATGTTTGCTCCCCTCCAAAACGACAACTTCCTGCGCGCCTGCCTGCGCCAGGCCACCGACTACACCCCCGTCTGGCTGATGCGCCAGGCCGGGCGTTACCTGCCCGAATACCGCGCCAGCCGCGCCAAGGCCGGCAGCTTCATGGGTCTGGCGACCTCACCCGATGCGGCCACCGAAGTGACCTTGCAACCGCTGGAGCGCTACCCGCTGGATGCGGCCATTCTTTTTTCCGACATCCTGACCGTGCCCGACGCCATGGGGCTGGGCCTGTCGTTTGCGCTCGGTGAAGGGCCGCGCTTTGCAACACCGGTGCGTGACGAGGCCGCAGTGGCCAAACTTGAAGTGCCGGACATGGAGAGGCTGCGTTACGTTTTCGACGCCGTCACCTCCATCCGCAAGGCGCTGGGCGGCCGGGTGCCGCTGATCGGCTTTTCCGGCAGTCCCTGGACCCTGGCCTGCTACATGGTCGAAGGCGCCGGCTCCGACGACTACCGCCTCGTCAAAACCATGCTGTACCAGCGCCCGGACCTGATGCACAAAATGCTGGCGGTCAACGCCGATGCCGTGGCCGCCTACCTGAACGCCCAGATCGAAGCCGGCGCCCAGGCGGTGATGATTTTCGACAGCTGGGGCGGTGTGCTGGCCGATGCCGCTTTCCAGGCCTTCAGCCTGGCCTACACCCGGCGTGTGCTGGGTCAGCTCAAGCGCAGCCATGAAGGCGCCATCATTCCCCGCCTGGTGTTCACCAAGGGCGGCGGCC
>CBFGNA010000194.1:0-5500 GCA_965650045.1 uncultured Polaromonas sp. | reverse complement strand
TGCCTCCACCGGAGTTTCCCACGTGAATCGCAGACAACTGATGTACGCAGGTGCTGCCACGGCAGCCGCCGTGGCCGGCGCTGGCATGGCCTGGTGGCAATTGGATCCTCATGGCGCCCGCCGGGGTGGCGAGGGCGCGGCCGATCCTGCGTTGCAGGACTTCTGGAAGCAGAGCTTTGACACGCCGGACGGGGCGGTGCTGGCCATGGCCGGGTTTGCCGGCAAACCCTTGCTGGTCAATTTCTGGGCAACCTGGTGCCCGCCTTGCATCGAGGAACTGCCCCTGATTGACCGGTTTCATGCGGACCACAGTGCCAAAAACTGGCAGGTGCTGGGGCTGGCCGTCGATCAGCCTAGCGCGGTACGCACCTGGCTGCAACGCAGACCGCTGGGATTTCCGGTCGCCATGGCCGGACTTCAGGGCACCGATCTCAGCAAGGCACTCGGCAACACGGCCGGAGCGCTGCCTTTCACGGTGGTGTTTGATGCCAAAGGCGAGGTGCGACACCGGAAAAGCGGCAAGGTCTCGCCGGAGGACCTTGCACAGTGGGTGGCAGGCGGTTAAAAACCGATCAGACGGCTGAGGACGATTGTTGTCCCTGGTTTAATGGCCGACAATAGGCTAAAATACTGGTAAAATAGCTACAAATAGTCAATTTTGTTGAATTTTATTTAATTTCCCCTGCTTGTTTTGACGTCCTATCCCCTGGTTTTAAGCCGTCAATCGCGCCAGGAGTTTTTTGTGCTTGATCCGGCGGGCGAATAGGTTAGACTTCGCCCTTTCCTGAGCGGGCTTGTCACCCGATTCATAAAATTTACCGATATTTAGGCACTAAAAGGTGTAAAACGCGGAGCTTAAGTGCATAACACCCGCAAGCCTTTGCCTTCCCCCGTCGTTGGAGCTCCCATGGATTTAAGAAAACTCAAGACCCTGATTGACCTCGTCTCGGAGTCCAATGTGTCCGAGCTTGAGATCACTGAAGCTGAAGGCAAGGTGCGGATTGTCAAATCGGGCGGGGCGCCCCTGGTCATGCAGCAGGCCGCCATGCCGCCAGCGCCAGCGCCAGTGGCTCCGGTGGCTGCTGCGGTGCCGGTTGCTGCCGAGCCGGCGGCTGCGCCTGCGGGTCACGCTGTCAAATCCCCCATGGTCGGCACTTTTTACCGGTCGGCCAGCCCGGGGGCCAAGCCTTTTGTCGAGGTTGGCAGCCAGGTCAAGGAAGGCGAGACCATCTGCATCATCGAGGCCATGAAAATCCTCAACGAGATCGAAGCGGACAAATCCGGCACGATCACCCGCATCCTCTGCGAAAACGGCCAGGCGGTGGAATATGGGCAGCCGCTGTTCATGATCGAGTGATCGCCGCATGTTCAAAAAGATACTGATCGCCAACCGCGGCGAAATCGCCCTTCGCATCCAGCGCGCCTGCCGCGAGCTGGGCGTCAAGGCGGTGATGGTGTATTCCGAAGCCGACCGCGAAGCCAAATACATCAAGCTGGCTGATGAGTCGGTGTGCATCGGGCCCGCGCCCTCCCGCGACAGCTACCTCAACATGCCGGCAATCATCTCGGCGGCCGAGGTCACCGACGCCGAGGCGATCCACCCGGGCTACGGCTTCCTGAGCGAAAACGCCGACTTCGCCGAGCGTGTCGAAAAAAGCGGTTTCAAGTTCATCGGCCCGACGCCCGAATCCATCCGCATCATGGGCGACAAGGTTTCGGCCAAACAAACCATGATCAAGGCCGGCGTGCCTTGCGTGCCCGGCTCCGAAGGCGCTTTGCCCGACGACCCGGTCGTCATCAAACGCACGGCCAAACAGGTTGGCTACCCGGTCATCATCAAGGCGGCTGGTGGCGGCGGTGGCCGTGGCATGCGTGTGGTGCACACCGAGGCGGCCCTGCTGCATGCGGTGCAGACCACCAAGGCTGAAGCCGGTGCGGCCTTCGGCAATCCCGAGGTCTACATGGAGAAATTCCTGCAGAACCCGCGGCACATCGAGATCCAGATCCTGGCCGACCAGCACAAAAATGCGGTCTGGCTGGGCGAGCGCGACTGCTCCATGCAGCGGCGCCACCAGAAAGTCATTGAGGAAGGCCCTGCACCCGGCATCCCGCGCAAGCTGATCGAGCGCATTGGTGAGCGTTGCGTGGCGGCCGTCAAAAAAATCGGTTATCGCGGCGCCGGTACTTTCGAATTTCTCTACGAAAACGGCGAGTTCTATTTCATCGAGATGAACACGCGTGTGCAGGTCGAGCATCCGGTGACCGAGTGGATCACCGGCGTGGACATCGTCAAGACCCAGATCATGGTGGCGGCCAACGAAAAGCTGCCCTTTGTCCAGCGCGACATCCAGATCAAGGGCCATGCGATCGAGTGCCGCATCAATGCCGAGGACCCCTACAAGTTCGTGCCCTCGCCGGGGCGCATCACCACCTGGCATACGCCGGGCGGTCCGGGGGTCCGTGTCGATTCACACATCTACGCCAATTATTTCGTGCCGCCCAATTACGATTCGATGATCGGCAAGATCATTGTTCATGGTGACACGCGTGAGCAGGCGCTGGCGCGCATGCGCACCGCGCTGGCGGAAACCGTGGTCGAAGGCATCAACACCAACATCCCGCTGCACCGCGAGTTGATGGTGGACGCCAAGTTCATGGACGGCGGCACCAACATCCATTACCTGGAAGAGTGGTTGTCGAAACGTGACAGGTAATGACCCGCACGGTTATTCACTGCGTGTAAGCTGCGGCCTCTCCCTGCCCCTTTCCTGAGCAAGGGGCCCCTGCGCCTGCGGACCGGCGAAGCCGGATCCGCGGCCCCTGCTTGAATTTTTTATCGGGCCATTCATGTTTGAACTGATCCTGTTGGCGCCAGTGGCGCAGGTCGAGGCGCTCAGCGATGCGCTGGAGGCACTGGATGCGCTCAGCGTGTCGGTGGAAGACGCCGATGCCCAGACGCCGGCCGAGCAGGCCTTGTTTGGCGAGCCCGGCATGCCGCCGCCGAAGGCCGGGTGGGAGCGTTCGCGCGTGGTCTCGCTTTTCGCGACGGAAGTGCTGGCACGTGACGCAGCGCAGCTGTTGTCGGTTCAGGATTTCTTCGAGGGCTGCCAGGTCGTGGCCATCCAGGCGCTTCCCGAGCAGGACTGGGTGCGGCTGACGCAATCGCAGTTTGCCCCGGTGGAAATCACGCCCGAGTTCTGGATTGTTCCGACCTGGCACGAACCGCCGGCCCAGGCCAGGGAGGTGATCCGGCTGGACCCGGGTCTGGCGTTTGGAACCGGCACCCATCCAACCACACGCATGTGCCTGCGCTGGATTGCCGCGAATGGTGCATCGCACGAATCGGGAGGGGCGAAGTCAGGACTTGGCCGCGTGCTCGATTACGGCTGCGGGTCGGGAATTCTGGCCATTGGCGCAGCCAAATATGGCGCAGGCACCATAGACGCCGTGGACATCGACGACGCGGCCGTGCAGTCCACCCTGGCCAATGCCGAAGCCAACCACGTCACACTGAACGCCGGCCTGCCGGACAAGGCCGATGGCAAGTACCAGACCGTGCTCGCCAACATTCTGGCCACTCCCCTGAAAGTGCTGGCACCGTTGCTGTGTGCGCATGTACAAAGCGGCGGGCACCTGGTGCTCGCGGGCATTCTTGAGCGCCAGGCCGATGAACTCAAAGCCGCCTATGCGCCGTATGCGCAGCTTCAGGTCGCTGACCGGGAAGACGGCTGGATCCTGATGACCGCGCGGCTCTGACGCGACGGTCTGCGCCGGCATGTATGGCAGGCTGAGGACGTAGCGGCCCCTTACAATACGCCGCTACATGAGCCTGATTACGCGCTGTCCCGCTTGCGGCACGATGTTCAAAGTCGTGGCCGACCAACTCAAGATTTCCCAGGGATGGGTACGTTGCGGACAGTGCGCCGACGTTTTTGACGCGGCGGCGCATTTGCAGCCGCGGGAGTTGCCGGCCGCAGCCCAGGGCGCCGGTTCAACTCCGCCTGTCGCAACCGGTCCCACGGACGCTGCCCTGTCCGCGGGCGACGCGCCTGTTGCCCCGCTGTCAAGTCTGCTGGTGGCGCCTGAGGCGGTTTCCGCTTCCTCGCCTGTGGCAGCGCCCGACGCACCTGTGCCACCTCTGTCGGTTCCTGAAGTCCAGGTGTCCATGCCGCCTGATCTGGCTGCCGACGTGTTCGCCTCGTCGGTCGGACCTGAAGCCTATGCCTTGCCCGAGGCGACAGCGCGCGAGCTGGATGAAAGCAGCGGCTTCGCTGACTCTGGCGCGCCGCAGGATCTTCCTCAGGACGTTTCGTTTGTGCGTGACGCCAGACGACGGGCCTTCTGGCGCCGGCCGGCTGTTCGCTGGGCGCTGGGCGGCGTAGCCTTGCTGCTGATGGCCGGCTTGCTGCTGCAGGTGGCGCTCTTCCAGAGAAATACCCTGGCCGCGCGTCAACCAGGCCTGCAGGTCGGGCTGCAGGCCCTGTGTACTTACGTGGGTTGTGAGATTGCACCCCTGCGGCAGATCGAATCCATCGTGATTGACAGTTCCACCTTCAACAAGATCGCCCCCGATGCTTACCGGCTCAAGGTGGTGATCAAGAATGCGGGCAGCGTTGCGGTGGCCATGCCCTCGCTGGAACTGACATTGACGGACACCCAGGATCAGGCGCTGTTTCGCCGGGTGCTGACGCCTGGCGAGCTCGGCGCCGATGCCGCCACACTGGCCGCAGGCGGCGAGTTTTCGGGCCTGGCGGCGATCGCTGTTTCCAATGCTGCGGCGAGCCCCCCGGCTGCTGCGAGTACTCCTGCGGCTTCGCCCAGGCCGTCCGCGCCCTTGCGGATTGCCGGTTACCGCGTTCTTGCTTTTTATCCTGATTGAATTGAGACCCCATGCCTGCAGTGATTTGTGGTTCCCTGGCCTTTGACACCATCATGACTTTCGAGGGACGCTTTGCCGAGCAGATCCTGCCCGACCAGTTGCACATCCTCAACGTGTCTTTCCTGGTGCCGGCGTTGCGCCGCGAGTTCGGCGGTTGTGCCGGCAACATCGCCTACAGTTTGAAGCAACTCGGCGGCACACCCTTGCCCATGGCCACTGTTGGCAGTGATGGCGCCGAGTACGTGGCGCGCCTGGACACGCTGGGCATCAGCACGGAGTTTGTCCGGGAAGTTGAAGACAGCTACACGGCCCAGGCCATGATCATGACGGACCGCGACAACAACCAGATCACGGCTTTTCATCCCGGGGCCATGGGTCAGGCGCATACCACCGTGATCCAGGCGCGTGCGGACATCCTGATCGGCATCATTTCACCCGATGGGCGCGACGCCATGCTGCAGCATGCGGAACAGTTCAAGACCGCCGGCATTCCCTTCGTGTTCGATCCGGGCCAGGGCCTGCCGATGTTCGACGGCAAGGAACTCGCGCATTTCGTCGAGCTGGCAACCTGGGTCACGGTCAATGACTATGAAGCCAGGCTGTTGTGCGACCGCACAGGCC
>CBFGNA010000193.1:0-5508 GCA_965650045.1 uncultured Polaromonas sp. | reverse complement strand
CAGGAAAGGCTGCGCTCGCAGACGCAGTTGCTGGCGGCCAGCCAGCAGCCCCTGGTGGAGGCCGCGCGGCAACTGCTGGGTGATGTTGCGGCTGCGGCCGTGCAGGCACCGATGGCGCCCGCTGCCTGTTCGCAGTATCTGCGCCAGTTGCTGCAGGCCCAGCCGGCCTATGCCGAGCTGGGTGTTGCCGCCCCCGACGGCAGGTTGCTGTGCCATCCGCAGGATATCGAAACCGGCGCGCCTGCCGGCCATGAGGCGCTGCTCGCCGATGCCGTGGCGCAGCGGCAGTTTGTGGTCGGTGGCTACGGCGTCAGCCGCAGCAGTGGCAAGGCAGGCCCTGGTTTTGCGTTGCCGGTTTATGGCGCTGCTGACGCGCTGGTGGCCGTGGTGTTTGTGGTGGTGGATGTGCACGCTTTTGCCGCGGTGCTGTCCATGGCCGCCTTGCCGCTGGACACCCAGGCGCTGGTGCTGGACCGGCAGGGCGCGGTGGTGGCGGCGCATCCGCCGGGCTCGGCGCGCGCCGGCAGCCTGCAGACCGATCCCGTGGTGGGCGGCTTGCTGCAGCAGGGCCGGCCTTCTGCGATGCAGGCGAGCGATGACGACGGGCAGCAAAAGCTCTACGCGTTTGCCCCGGTGCCGGGCGGCGCGCATCCGGCACTGTTTGTGGCCCTGGGCCAGCCGCACGGGATGGTCGAGGCCGAAGCGGGGCGGCGTTTTTTGTGGGAGCTGACGTGGCTGTTGCTTCTGGCAGTGACAGGCATGGCCTTCGCCTGGTGGATGGGGCAGCGTCTGATCCTGCGCCCGGTCCAGGGCATCCTGCATGAAGCCAATGAGCTGGCCGTTGGCAACCTGGCGGCGCGGGTGGAGGTCGGCCCGGCCTACCGCGGAGAGCTGGGCCATCTGGCCCGCACCTTCAACCGCATGGCCGACTCGCTGGAGCTGCGCCGCTCGGAACTCGATGCCGCGCTGGCGCGTATTGCCAAGGAGCACCGGCTGCTGGACCTGATCATCAACAGCATGACCGAAGGCGTGCTGGCGATTGACGTGCAAGGCCGCTTCCTGCTGTTCAATGCCGCCGCGCGCCGGACCTTCCCGGTCAACGAGGCCGGGCTGACACTGACCCAGTGGCGTGCAGACCATGAGGTGGTGCTGTCTGACGGCCAGACCGTGTGCCCGCCGCAGGACCGCCCCCTGAGCCGCGCCGTGCGTGGTGAAGCCATGGACAACTGGGACGTGCTGCTGCGCCGGCCGGGCGTGCAGGACCGGGTGCTGCGCAACAACATCCGCCCGCTGCGCGATGAAGCGGGCCGGCTGGTCGGCGGGCTGGTGGTGTTCACCGACATCACCGAGCGCAAGGTTGCCGAGGACTTTGTGCATGACCAGGAGCAGGTGCTGGAGTTGATTGCCAGCGGTTTGCCCCTCCCGCGCTCGCTCGACGCCATCGTGGCCCTGATCGAAGGGCGCCTGCCCGGCGCGATGTGTTCCGTGCTGCTGCGCGAAGGCGGGCATTTGCGCCACGGTGCGGCGCCCAGCCTGCCCGAGGCCTACAACCGGCAGATGGACGGGCTGGAAATCCGCGAGGGCGCCGGCGCCTGCGGCACCGCGGCGTTCCGCAAGCAGCCGGTGGTGGTGGTCGATGCCGGCGCCGACCCGCTGACCGCGCCCTATCTCGAACTGCAGCGCCAGTTCGGCCTGAGGGCCTGCTGGTCCACACCGGTGCTGTCCAGCAGCGACGAATTGCTGGCCACTTTTGCGATTTACCACCGGGCGCCTTACCAGCCGCAGGCGCAGGACCAGGACCTCGTCGTCACGGCCGTCAGGCTGGCCCGCATTGCCATCGAACGCTTGCGTGCCGAGGAAGCCCTGCTCGGCAGCGAGGCGCGGTTTCGCGAGCTGGCCGAAAACGTCCACGACGTTTTTTACAACCGCGACCTGCTCAGTGGCCGTTTCCTCTACATCAGCCCGGCCTATGAAGTCCTCTGGCAGCGCAGCCTGGACAGCCTGTATGCGGATCCCGACTCCTGTTTCGAGGCGGTTTTCCCCGACGACCGGCCCGAGGTGGCGGCGGCCAGGCAGCAGCATCGGGCCGGACAGGCCACGGCGCTGGAATACCGCCTGTTGCGGCCCGGTGGCGAGGTGCGCTGGGTCCGTGACCACTCCTACCCCATCGCCAACGCTGCCGGTGTGGCCGAGCGGGTGGTGGGCACGGTGCGTGACATCACGGAACGCAAGAACGCCGATCTTGAACTGGCGCGCACCAACCGTGCGCTGCAAATGCTGAGCCGCTCGAATGAGGCGCTGACCCGTGTTGACGATGAAACCGCCTTGCTGATGCAGGTCTGCCGCGTGGCGGTGGATGTGGGCGGTTACCGCATGGCCTGGGTCGGGTACGCCCAGGACGATGTGGAGCGCAGCATCCGTGCGATGGCCCACGCCGGCCATGAAAACGGCTACCTCTCTGGCATCCAGCTGAGCTGGGACGCAACCCGGCAGACGGGCCAGGGCCCGGCGGGCCAGACCGTGCGCAGCGGACAGGCCCGGGTGAGCGAGGACATCACGCGCGGCGACAACCAGTTCCACTGGCACCAGTCGGCGCTGGCGCAGGGCTACCGCAGCGCGGTTTTTCTGCCCCTGCGTGATGCCAGCCGCACGTTCGGGCTGCTGGGCCTGTATTCGGCATCGGTGGCCAAGCTCGCGCCCGAGGAGATTGCGCTGCTGCAGGAACTGGCGGACAACCTGGCCTTCGGGATCGGCAATTTGCGCTCACGGCAGGAGCGCAAACAGGCCCAGGAAGAAATCCTGCGGCTCAACGCGGAGCTGGAGGAAAGGGTGCGCCAGCGCACGGCGCAACTGCAGGCGGCCAACCAGGAACTGGAGGCGTTTTCCTATTCGGTCTCGCACGACCTGCGCACGCCGCTGTCTGCCGTCGATGGCTTCAGCGGCTTGCTTGAGAAAGACCTTGGCGCCGATGGCATGCCCAGCGTGCGGGGCAAGCATTACCTGAGCCGTATCCGTGCCGGCGTGGTGCAGATGGGCGAGCTGATTGATGCCCTGCTGTCGCTGGCCCAGGTGTCCAAACGCAGCCTGCAGATGGGCCCGGTCAACCTGAGTGTGCTGGCCACCCAGGTGATGGAGGTTTATCGCGAACGCGACCCTGGCCGGCGCGTGGAGGTGGTGATCGCGCCGGATCTCTGGGCAGAGGGCGATGCGCGGCTGCTGCAGCAGGTGCTCGACAACCTGCTGGGCAACGCCTGGAAGTTCAGCGCACACCAGCCAGAAGCGCGCATCAGTTTCGGGCTGGCGCCGCGCGATGTGACCGGGCCGGCGGTGTATGCCGTGCGCGACAACGGCGCCGGGTTCGACATGGCGTATTCGGAAAAGCTGTTTGGCGCTTTCCAGCGCCTGCACACCGTGACGGAATTCGAGGGCACCGGGATCGGGCTGGCCACGGTGCACCGCATCGTGATGCGCCATGGCGGTCGCATCTGGGCCGAGTCGGCGCCTGGGTGTGGCGCAGCGTTTTATTTCACCCTGGGCTCGCCGCCGGCACAAGACCGGAGCTGACCCGCAGGGTTTGACGGGGTTTTTTACGCGGGTGAAAAGCCCTAAAAGCCCTAAAAAAGCCTTAGATGCCTTAGAAGCCGCGCTGCTGCAGCGTCTCGCGCAGGTTCTGCGCTTTTCCGGGGTCGAACACGCCTTCCGCGCGCGCCAGCACTTCGCCGCGCCGGTTCACCACCACGGCGTACACCTGATCGGTGCTGCCCAGCCCGGCCGCGCGCACGAAGTCCTCCCGGTTGGTGAAGACCGGCATCATGCGCGCACGCTCCACGCCGGCCGGGTAGTGGCTCAGCAGCTTGTTTTCAATCGCATTGCGACCGGCGACGCTGCCCGGGTCATTGAGGACGGGCATGCGCAGCCAGGTGATGGAGCGGTCGTCCTTGAGATTCAGGCCGACCACCCAGCCTTCGATGTGGGGCTTCTGGGCGCTGCGAAAGGTGATCAGCGCGAGTGTTCGCTCGGCCGGCAGGCCATCGGGCACCTGAACCGGCTGGCGGTCCAGCGTGCGTGCCATGAACGCGGGCAACTGGCCCATGACGCTGGTTTCGTTGGGGGCCGCCCAGGCCAGAGCGAAGGCGGCGCTGGCGACCAGCAACCAGGTGAAGGTGGAGGCCCAGGTGGTTTTCATGATCATCCTCCGGTCGCGTTTGGCATCAGCACAAATCAGCACAAAGAGCGTTGGCGGATCCCCATCGCTTCATCTTGCTTGTCCGCTTTATCGTTGGCTGCAAGATACATGCAAAGCCCGGAGCGTACGGGCCTGTTTTGGAACAAAGCGTTCATTACTGTTGAGTATTGTTTTTAACTCAACAGTCTAAAAATGGGCGATGACTTTATTTTTAGACGTCTGTGGCTAGAATCGGGGCATGACGACTTCTACCCTTGTCCGCCCGGCCGCCAGTGCGAAAGTGTCTTTCAAGGCCCAGATGCTGGCCGTGCGCGAGGACGCCATCATCCAGGCCGTCAACCGCCTGCTGGCCGAAAAAGGCTTTGACCTGATGACGGTCGATCAGGTCGCCGCCGAAGTCGGCATTGCCAAGGCCAGTCTCTACAAACACTTTCCCAGCAAGGAAGACCTGGCTGCCGCCGCCATGGTGCGGGTGATGCAGCGTGCCCAGGCCTTTCTAGCCGGCTTGCCGGCCGACGCCCGGCCGTTGGACCAGCTCAAGGCCATGGTGCGCTGGATGCTGACCCTGCAACTGGCCGGTGAAATGCCTTCGCTGCCGCACCACAACTCCACGCTGCGCACGGCACTGGTCAACAACAAGGCCTATCTGGACGGGCTGATGCAGGTCAGCGACCAGCTCGGCGGCTGGATCGAAAAGGCGCAGGCCGACGGCTCGCTCAATGCCGGCCTGCCACCGTTGCTGGTGCTGTACACGCTGTACGCGCGCGCCTGCGACCCGGTGCTGGAATTCCTCAAGGCCGGCGGCCAGCACAGCGACGAGGAGGTCATTGCGCTGGTGCTGCAGACCTGTTTTGACGGGCTGAATTCGCGCTGATCAGCACGCCTGAATTGCTACGAATTTGATAGCTGTTTGTGCCCGTCCAGCAAGGGTCGGGGCGGTATTTTGATCAACAATCCGGGCTGGAAACCTTCTTGCTCGCCTTTGCGCGCATAACCCAGCGGATTGGCCACCACGCGGCAGCCGTTTTTGAGGTAATCGATGGGGCAATGCAGATGGCCGTGCAGCCACAACTGCGCCTCGCCCAGCAACTCATCGAGGGCATTGCAAAAGCCGGCCGTGCCGGGGGCCAAGCCATAGCGTGGGTCGGCGCTCAGCAGGCTGGGCGCAAAGTGAGTGACCACCACGGTCGGGCCGTCAAAGGCCAGGGCCAGCGCCTGCCGCAGCCAGGCCTGGCTGGCCAGGGCGCGTTCCCGCACGCCCTCGGCCAGCACCGGCTCGCCGTGGCGAAATGTGTGGTTTTTGCGGAGGTAGAAGTTGGCCG
>CBFGNA010000192.1:0-5510 GCA_965650045.1 uncultured Polaromonas sp. | reverse complement strand
TTTCGCACACAGAGCTTCTTTCCCCTCTTTGGAGACCTTCATGAGCACTTCCCCCAAAAAAGCCAGCTTTCACTGGGCCGACCCGCTGCTGCTGGACCAGCAACTCAGCGATGACGAACGCATGGTGCGCGAATCGGCGCGCGCCTACTGCCAGGACAAACTTGCGCCGCGTGTGCTCGAAGCCTTTCGCCATGAAAAAACCGATGTGGCGATTTTTCGCGAGATGGGTGCGCTCGGCCTGCTGGGCGCCACCATTCCCGAGCAATACGGCGGTGCCGGCCTGAACTACGTCTGTTACGGCCTGGTGGCGCGTGAGGTCGAACGGGTCGACTCCGGCTACCGCTCCATGATGAGTGTGCAGTCCTCGCTGGTCATGGTGCCGATCAACGAATTCGGCAACGAAGCCACCAAACAGAAATACCTGCCCAAACTCGCCAGCGGCGAATGGATTGGCTGCTTCGGCCTGACCGAACCCAACCACGGCTCGGACCCGGCTGGCATGCTGACGCGCGCGCGCAAGGTCGCCGGCGGTTATTCGCTGACCGGCAACAAGATGTGGATCACCAACAGTCCGATCGCCGACGTGTTTGTGGTCTGGGCCAAGGACGACGAAGGCGCGATCCGCGGCTTTGTGCTCGACAAGGGCAGCAAGGGCCTGAGCACACCGGCCATCCACAGCAAGGTCGGCTTGCGCGCCTCGGTCACCGGCGAAATTGTCATGGACGAGGTGTTCTGCCCCGAGGAAAACGCCTTTCCCGAAGTGCGCGGCTTGAAGGGCCCGTTCACCTGCCTGAACTCGGCGCGTTACGGCATCGCCTGGGGCGCGCTGGGTGCGGCCGAGGACTGCTTCGACAAGGCGCGCCAGTACACGCTGGACCGCAAGCAGTTCGGCCGCCCGCTGGCGGCCAACCAGCTGATCCAGAAAAAACTCGCCGACATGCAGACCGAAATCGCGCTGGGCCTGCAGGGCTGTTTGCGCCTGGGCCGCATGAAGGACGAAGGCACCGCCGCGGTCGAGATCACCTCGATCATGAAACGCAACTCCTGCGGCAAGGCACTCGACATTGCACGCATGGCGCGCGACATGCTGGGCGGCAACGGCATCAGTGACGAGTTCGGCGTGGCGCGCCACCTGGTCAACCTGGAAGTCGTCAACACCTACGAAGGCACGCACGATGTGCATGCGCTGATCCTGGGCCGCGGCATCACCGGCATCTCGGCGTTTTCCTGAAGCCATGAGCAGCACTGACGTGCGCCCGCCGCCGCTGACCGGTGTGCGGGTGCTGGACCTGTCGCGCGTGCTCGCCGGCCCCTGGGCCGGCCAGTTGCTGGCGGACCTGGGCGCCGACGTCGTCAAGGTCGAAAAGCCGGGCGCCGGCGACGACACGCGCGCCTGGGGCCCACCGTATCTGAAGGACAGCTCGGGCCGCGACACCAGCGAAGCCAGCTATTACCTGTGCGCCAACCGCAACAAACGCTCGGTCGCCATCGACATCGCCACGCCCGAAGGCCAGGCCCAGGTGCGCGCACTGGCGGCGCAAGCCGATGTGCTGCTGGAGAACTTCAAGGTCGGCGGGCTCCAGCGCTACGGCCTGGACTACGCCAGCCTGAAGGAAGCGAACCCGCGCCTGGTTTATTGCTCCATCACCGGCTTCGGCCAGACCGGGCCATACGCGGCGCGTGCCGGCTACGACTTTTTGATCCAGGGCATGGGTGGCCTCATGAGCGTGACGGGCCAGCCCGACGGCGAGCCAGGCGCGGGGCCGCAGAAAGTCGGCGTGGCGCTGACCGACATCATGACTGGCCTGTACGCCACGATTGCGGTGCAGGCCGCGCTGGCCGAACGTAACCACTCCGGCCTGGGCCAGCACATTGACATGGCGCTGCTGGACGTGCAGGTCGCCTGCCTGGCGAACCAGGCGTCCAACTACCTGTCCGGCGGCGTGGTGCCGCGCCGCATGGGCAATGCGCACCCGAACATCGTGCCTTACCAGGCCTTCCCCACGGCCGACGGCGACATCATCCTGGCCATCGGCAACGACAGCCAGTTTGCGAAGTTCTGTGCGGTGGCCGGCCACCCCGAATGGTCCAGCGATGACCGTTTTTCGGGCAACGCCCAGCGCGTGGCCAACCGCGCTGTGCTGGTGCCGCTGCTGCGCCAGGCCACCGTGATGCGCACATCCGCCGACTGGATTGCCGCGCTGGAAACCGCCGGCGTGCCCTGCGGTCCGGTCAATCACATCGACGAGGTGTTTGCCGACCCGCAGGTGAAAGCACGCGGCCTTCACATCGATTTGCCGCACCCGCTGGCAGGCCATGTGCCGCTGGTGGCGAACCCGATCCGCCTGTCCGCCTCGCCGGTGGTCTACCAGCGTCCGCCGCCGCTGCTGGGCGAACACACGCAAGAAGTGCTCACGCAGTGGCTGGGGTAGCAGCGGCTGCCTGACACCCTGCCTCGGGAGCCGGCGCAGTCTTTGAAGCAAAAAGTGCCTCCAGCCCTTGATGGCCGGGCGCAGGCAGCTATTTATTTGATAGCGTCCGCGCGCAGTCGCGACACCGCCGCCGGGAGATTTTCCCAGGGCGTGCGCCCCGGTGCATACCGGCTGCGCATGTAGGCCGCCAGTTCAGCCACCTGCGCATCGCTCAGGCTGTGGCGGAACGCCGGCATGAAACCGATGGCGGACGAGGCCGGCTCGCGGATGCCGTCCAGGATCACCCGCACCAGGTTGTCGGGCCGCGCGCTGTGCAGCTTGCTGTTGAGCGCCAGTGGCACGTTGGCGCCCAGCAGGGTCGGGCCGTCGCCGTCGTGGTGGCAGGACGCGCAGGCGCCGTTGAACAAGCGCTGACCCGGCCCGGGCAACGCCGCCGTCGTTTGCTGCGCAGCCAGCACCGCCTGGCGCGAACGCGCCGCGCTGTCGGCCTCGGTCAGCGGCTGGTTGTAGGACGCGAGGTAAACCGCCATCGCCCGCACATCCTCATCAGGCAGCGCCGCCAGCTCGCGCACCACCGGGGCCATCGGCCCGGCAGCGGTGCCGTGTTGCGGCGAATGCCCGGTGCGCAAGTAGCTGTAGAGCTGCGCGCTGGTCCATGGCACCGGCGCGCGTGACAGCGCGGTCAGTGCCGGCGCTTCCCAGCCATCGACCATCGCGCCGCTCAAAAAAGCCTTGCCGCTGCGCTCGGCGCCAAACGCGTTGCGCGGCGTGTGGCAGGCGCCGCAGTGGCCCAGCCCGTTGACCAGGTAGGCGCCGCGGTTCCATTCGACGGTCTGGGTGAGGTCTTGCTTGTAGGGTGCGGGGTCATGGAACAGCGCATTCCAGCCGGCCATCAGCGGGCGCACGCTGAACGGAAACGCCAGCCGCGTGGCTGGCGGCTCCGAACGCACCGCCGGTTGCGCCATCAGATACGCATACAGCGCGGTCAGGTCTTCGTCGCTGGTTTTGGCAAACGCCGTGTACGGAAACGCGGGGTAGAGATGGTGGCCGTCACGCGAGATGCCCTCGCGCATCGCACGCTGGAAAGCGCTGAAGGACCAGCGGCCGATGCCGGTCTCGGGGTCGGGCGTGATGTTGGTGCTCACCACCTGACCAAAGGGCGTCTCCATCGCCAGGCCGCCGGTGTTCGGCGCGCCGCCGGGGGCGGTGTGACAGACCACGCAGTCGCCGGCGGCGGCGAGCTGGCGGCCTTTTTCCAGCGTGGCGGCGGTGTAGATGGAGGCGCTGCTGCTCACCACCGGCGCGATCACAGGCCGCCAGCCGAGCAGCGCCGCAGCGATGCCGAACACGCTGGCGAGAATCGCACCGCCACGTGCCCAGGCTTTTTTCCGCTTGGGCCATATCGCGCCAGCCGGCATCTCCTGAACAGCCTGTGGCGCAGGCGGCAGTCGCGCCGCTTCGCTGTCGGGCGCCGGGTTCAGCGCCGCGCGTATCACCTCGGGCGTGAACGGCGGCTGGCGAAAGCGCACACCGGTGGCGTCAAAGATCGCGTTGGCAATCGCCGCGGTGCCGGGCACCGAGGAGGACTCGCCGGCGCCCAGCGGCGGCTCGCCAGGGCGCGGCATGGTCACCACCTCGACCACCGGCACGTCCCTGAAATTGAGGATGGGGTAGGAGCCCCATTCCAGCGCTGCCACCGTGTTGTTGACCGGGTTCAGCGCCACCTGCTCGGTCAGGGCGCGGCTGGTGGTCTGCACCACATTGCCGTGGATCTGGTGCTGCACACCGGCCGGGTTGATCATCATGCCGGCGTCGTGGCCGACCACGACGCGGCGCACAAATACCTCGCCGGTCTTGCGGTTGACCTCGACATCGGCGACCCAGGCGGCCCAGGCCGCGCCGAAGCCCGGCCACTTGCTGTGTACGTAGCGCGCATACGCCACACCTTGACCCTGCACGATGTCGGAGGCTTCACCCGGCGCCGCTTGCTGTTGCGGCCCGGTGTGCGGCTTCCATGCCGCGCGGTCGGCGGTCGCACGCACCAGTTCGGCGGCGCGCGGCTCGCTCAGGTAGCGCAGGCGGAACTCGACCGGGTCCACCCCGGCAGCAGTTGCCAGCTCGTCAATGTAAGACTCGTGCGCAAAGAAATTGGGCAGCGCCGACACGCCGCGCAGCCAGGACGCGCGCAGCATGGGCGCCATGTCGTTGACGCTGACGCGCAGGTGGTCGTAGTCATAAGGTGGCCGCGCGCTGCGGTCGCCCATCTCGTAGGCCTGGGCGACCGGGTCGATGGTGCGCGTCAGCAGCAGCGCCAGCGTCGGCGAGCCGTTGGACGGGTAGGAGGTCTGGAAATCGTAGGCGGCGACCGAGCCATCGGCATTGAGGCCACCGCGCACCTGCATCAGCTGCGCCGCGCCCTTGGGTTCCCAGGCGTGTTCCTGTTCACGCGTGAGTTGCACCCGCACCGGCGCACCCACGGCGCGCGACAGCAAGGCCGCATCGGCCGCCACATCGTCGGCGCAGTTGCGGCCGTAACAGCCGGCGGCTTCCATGCGGATCACATCGATGGCCACGTCGGGCAGACCCATCAGGCGTGACAGGTCGGCGCGCAGCACATGCGGGTTCTGCGTGCCGGCCCAGACGGTCATCTGGTCGCCCCTCCAGTCGACGAGCGCGCAGGACGGGCCGATCGAGCCATGCATCTGGTAGGGCCAGACATAGTTGCGCGCCAACGCCTGCGCGGCGCCAGCAATCGCGCCATCGACATCACCTTCGTCAATCAGCCTGCGTTGTGTCGACGGGTTGTCACGGATGGCCTGTTCCAGATCGTCCAGCTTCTGCAGACCCGGCCAAGGCTTCCAGCTCACCTTGAGTTCACGCAGCGCCTGCTCGGCGTGTTCCTCGCGTTCCGCGACGATGCCGACAAAATCGCGGATCACCACCACGGCGCGTATGCCGGGAATGTGCGCTATCGACGACTCATCGACCGACTCCAGCGTGTTGCCGATGAAATCGCCATGGTCGGCCGGCATAGGGTGGGCGCACCACCCGGCCGTGCAGCATGCCGGGAATCCGCAT
>CBFGNA010000191.1:0-5522 GCA_965650045.1 uncultured Polaromonas sp. | reverse complement strand
CCCCGATCTACGACAAACTCAAGGCGCTGGGCATCACGCTGCCACCAGTGGCCACCCCGGCTGCCGCCTACCTGCCCTTTGTGCAAACCGGCAAGCTGGTGTTTCTGAGCGGACACATCGCCAAAAAAGACGGCAAACCCTGGGTCGGCCAGCTCGGCAAAACCATGACCACAGACGAAGGTAAGGCCGCCGCACGTGCGATTGCCATCGACCTGATGGGCACGCTACATGCGGCCGTCGGTGACCTCGGCAAGGTCAAGCGCATCGTCAAGCTGATGAGCCTGGTCAACTCGACCGGCGACTTCACCGAGCAGCACCTGGTGACCAACGGCGCCAGCGAGCTGTTTGCAGAAGTGTTCGGCGACGCCGGCACCCATGCGCGCAGCGCTTTCGGTGTGGCGCAAATTCCCATGGGCGCGTGTGTCGAGATCGAGCTGATCGCCGAACTGGAATAAGCACACGCTGTGGAGGCTTGGCCTCCTCACCGTTCGGGCTGAGCTTGTCGAAGCCTGCCCGCCTTGTGAAAACCCTTGGACAGGCTCAGGGCGAACGGTTAGGCAGGCTCAGGTCAAACATCAAACGGTCAAACAGATCGTCGTCGCTAGGCGCGTTCGCTGACCCAGCCTTGCACCGAGGCCAGCGCCGCCGGCAGTTTGGCCGCATCGGTCCCGCCGGCCATGGCCATGTCGGCCTTGCCGCCGCCCTTGCCACCGACCTGCTGGGCCACAAAGTTGACCAGCTCGCCGGCCTTCACCTTGCCAACGCTGTCGGCGGTGACGCCGGCGGCGATCTGCACCTTGTCACCATCCGCTGCAGCCAGCACGATGACCGCGGTCTTGAGCTTGTCCTTGAGCTTGTCCATGGTGTCGCGCAGCGTCTTGGCGTCAGCGCCTTCGAGCTTCGCGGCCAGCACCTTGAGACCCTTGATGTCCACGGCCTGCGTCACCAGCTCGTCACCCTGCGACGACGCCAGCTTGCCCTTGAGCGCGGCGATCTCTTTTTCCAGAGAACGGACCTGGTCCAGCACCTGGCCAATCCGGTTTTGCAGTTCGGCCGGACTGGCTTTGAGCGAAGCGGCTGCCGCCTGCATGCTGGATTCCAGCTCCTGCAGATAACTCAGTGCATTCCCGCCGGTCACCGCCTCGATGCGGCGCACGCCCGACGCGACCCCAGACTCGGCCACGATCTTGAACAGGCCAATGTCGCCGGTGCGGCCCACGTGGGTGCCGCCGCACAGCTCCTTGCTGGAGCCGATGCTCAGCACGCGCACCTCATCACCGTATTTTTCGCCGAACAGCATCATGGCGCCAGTCTTCTGCGCGGCTTCCATGTCCATCACGCTGGCGTCGGTCGGCTCGTTGGCCAGGATCTCGGCGTTGACGCGCAATTCGATCTCGCGGATCTGCTCGTCCGTCACCGGCGCGTTGTGGGCAAAGTCGAAACGTGTTCGCTCGGCATTGACCAGGCTGCCCTTTTGCTGCACGTGGCCACCCAGCACCTCGCGCAAGGCCTTGTGCATCAGATGCGTGGCGCTGTGGTTGCGCACGGTGGCGGCGCGGCGCGCCGTATCCACCCGCGCCAGCACCGCATCGCCGAGCTTCAGCGTGCCTTCGCTCAGCAGGCCATGGTGGCCAAACACGTTGGCCTTGATCTTCTGCGTGTCTTCGACACCGAACAACACACCTTCAGCGGTGATCTGCCCCTGGTCGCCCACCTGGCCGCCACTTTCCGCGTAGAACGGCGTGGTGTTCAAAACGACAACGCCGGCCTGCCCGGCGCTCAGCGACGGCACAGCCAACCCGTCGGCATACAGCGCTACCACCCTGGCGGGCTCTTCAAGCAGTTCATACCCTGTGAAACCGTTGATCTCGCCGCTGTAGTCCAGCGCCCGATCCATCTTGAACTTGCCGGCAGCACGCGCCTGGTTTTTCTGCCTGTCCATGGCGGCGGTGAAGCCGGCTTCGTCGACCTCGACACCGCGCTCGCGGCACACGTCGGCCGACAAATCCAGGGGGAAGCCGTAGGTGTCGTGCAGCTTGAAGGCCACGTCGCCGGGCAACACTTTGGCGCCGCCTGCCAGCGCAGCGTCCAGAATCGTCATGCCGATTTCCAGCGTCTCGAAGAAGCGCTCTTCCTCGGCCTTGAGCACGGCGGTGATGCGCGCCTCATCGGTCCTGAGCTTGGGATAGGCATCGCCCATCTGCTGCGCCAGGTCAGCCACCAGCTTGTGAAAAAACGGCGTTTTCTTGCCCAGCTTGTAGCCATGGCGGATGGCGCGGCGGATGATGCGGCGCTGCACATAACCGCGGCCTTCATTGGACGGATTCACGCCGTCGCTGACCAAAAAGGCGGTGGCGCGGATGTGGTCGGCGATCACGCGCAGGGATTTGTTGCCGAGGTCCTTCTCGCCGGTTTCACGGGCCGCGGCCTTGATCAGCGCGTCGAAGATGTCGATCTCGTAGTTGCTGTGCACATGCTGCAGGATGGCGGCCAGGCGCTCCAGGCCCATGCCGGTGTCCACGCAGGGCGCAGGCAGCTTGCTGACGCTGCCGTCCGCGGCCATGTCGAACTGCATGAACACGTTGTTCCAGATCTCGATGAAGCGGTCACCGTCTTCATCGGGGCTGCCGGGCGGGCCGCCGGGAATGTGCGCGCCGTGGTCGTAAAAAATCTCGCTGCAGGGGCCGCAGGGGCCGGTGTCAGCCATCATCCAGAAGTTGTCGGACTTGTAGCGCCCGCCCTTGTTGTCGCCGATGCGGATCACACGCTCCGGCGGCAGGCCGATTTCTTTGGTCCAGATATCGTAGGCCTCGTCGTCTTCTTCGTACACCGTCGCCAGCAGGCGCTCGGGTGGCAGCTTGTAAACCTCGGTCAGCAACTCCCACGCCCACTTGAGCGACTCACGCTTGAAGTAATCACCAAAGCTCCAGTTGCCCAGCATCTCGAAAAAGGTGTGGTGGCGCGCGGTGTAACCGACGTTTTCCAGGTCGTTGTGCTTGCCGCCGGCACGCAGGCAGGCCTGCACTGAGGCGGCGCGCACATAGGGGCGTTTGTCGGAGCCGAGGAACACATCCTTGAACTGCACCATGCCCGAATTGGTGAACATCAGGGTCGGGTCGTTGCCCGGTACCAGGGAGCTCGAAGCCACCACGGTGTGGCCCTTGGACGCGAAGAAGTCCAGAAAGCTCTTGCGGATGTCAGCGACGGTGAAAGTGGGAGTGCTCATGTTTTGAAAATGGGTGGGTGATGCCGGCGACACAAGGGCCGGCGGCCGCTGCGGCCGGTCACACCTGAATGCGTGATTTGCCAGAACCCCTGATTATAAGTTTCGGCGCTGCGGCAGCCACAGGGGCGACAGCGGCCACCCGGGGGCCCAAAGGCCCATGCTGCGCAAAATGGATCACAATGCACCATCCTCGTTTACGGAGACATTCATGAACCGACGCCTTTTCATCCATGCTGGCGCCGCCACCGCGGCCGCTACCTTTTTGATAGCTGCTCACGCCCAGGGGACGGGGGCTACAGGCCAAAAACGTCACCAAATGGTGGTCCAGATGAGCGACAACGACCCGGCCAAATGGAACCTGGCCCTGAACAACGTCAGGAACCTTCAGGAAGACGTGGGCGCTGCCAACGTGGACATTGCCATCGTGGCTTACGGTCCCGGCATCAACATGCTCAAGCTGGAGTCGCCGACCGGAGCGCGCATCGCCGACGCCATGAAAGCCAATGTTCGCGTGGTCGCTTGCGAAAACACCATGCGCGGCCAGAAGCTGACCAAAGACGACATGCTGCCCGGCATCGCCTATGTGCCTGCCGGCGTGACAGAAATCATGAAAAAGCAGCAGGACGGCTGGGCGTATCTGCGGCCCTGAGCATCTTTGATGGCGAACCACCCCGGCGGTGGTTCTACAATCAAGGCCATGCGGGTGTAGTTCAATGGTAGAACGGCAGCTTCCCAAGCTTCATACGAGGGTTCGATTCCCTTCACCCGCTCCAGATCCAATTTGCGATGAAGCAATAAAAACCGGGCACATGGCCCGGTTTTTTTACATGCGCCTGGCTTACAGCTGGCGGCAGAGTGTCACTGGAACCGCATTGTTGGTGGCATCTTCAGCGTACTGTGTGGTCACTGCAGGCACGCCGACTGCGGGGTTGCCTGGCAAAGCGATGCGGTTTGCGCGGATGGTGCCGGTCGATGGATTGCCGTCGTCAAACTGGCGATCCAGCGCACCCGCATACTTGCCGTTAAGACCGTTCATGCAGACCACGTTGCGGCCGACAAAACCAAACGCGCCGCTGGACACCGCAATAGAGCCGTCACCTGCGTGCTTGGGGCGGGGAATCGCGCTGGGAATGCCTGCGGCGGGGTTGCCGCCGATAAAACCGGAATACATCAGCGAAACCACAGCCATGGTGGCTTCGTTGGCGCCAACGGTAAACGTCGTGGCTGCCGTGCCGATCAAACCATCGTTACCGCCGGCCGCGAAAGCAGTCGCACCCCATCCGTTGGCAGTGTTGGTTGTAGCGGTAGCGGAATCACCAGGCAAACCCTGATACCTGTCCTTGAAGCTGGCAACGGCTGCCGACACGGCATCCATGTCCTTGCCAATGCTTTTGATCTTGGAGTTTTCGATCAACTCCTGGCCCTTCAACACGCCCGCCAGCAGCAGGCCCACAATCACCAGCACGATTGCGATTTCCACCAGGGTGAAACCGCCTTGTTTTTTGAATGATTTCATTCACGACTCCAAATTAGACGGCACGAAATTGCGCCGGTAAGAAAATGTATCTTTTGTTTTAAGAATGTGGGAGTCAGGATTCTTTACAGGGGGATGGAAAGTGTCACCCGGATGCCCTCGCCCAAGTGTTCGGCAAACAGATCTCCCCCGGCCGCCTGGGCTTGCTTGCGCGCCTGATACATGCCCAGGCCCTTGTTGACCGACCCTGAACTCGCCCACGGTTCAAACAGCTTTTCCAGGGAAATTTCCATCGGCAATTGAGGGGTTTCGAACCAGACCAGGGTGTGGTCCGATGTGTGGGTGACCCCAATCCGGCAACTGGCCTTCAGCATGCGCTCCCGCGACAGGCTGGACACATTGCCGAGGACATTGTCCAGAACAACCGCCAGGGCGTGGCTATCCCAGTCGACCTGGGCCTTGCCTGCCAGGTCGACATCCACCTGGTGGAGTTCGGCCGCCTGGAGAATGTGTTCGGTCAGGTCCAGCGTCTCCGGTCTCGGCGCAGAATGCGCTTCTAGCGGCGCCGAGGCCGAGGCCTGCCAGGCCGGGTTCAGCAAAGCCTGGGTCATGCGTTCGGCCCGGTTGGTAGCCAGGGTGGCATTTTTGCGAAGACGTTTCGCCCGCGCCAGCAGTTCCTGGTCCGTTTGCGCTGACCCAAAATCCTCCGCCACCAGTTGCACCCATTGCGCCAGATTGCGCATGTCGTGCTGGAGAAACACGCCCACTTTGGCGCGCTGGCTGGCTGCGGCCACCAATGCGAGTTGCCTGGCGGCCAGCGCG
>CBFGNA010000190.1:0-5550 GCA_965650045.1 uncultured Polaromonas sp. | reverse complement strand
CGCCGCGGTCATGCTGGCCGGCACCGTCACCGCGTGGCTGGCGGGGCGCGCGGCAGCGGGCAAGGACGCCGTGCTGGCCGTCAAGGAAGACTGGTAACCCGGAAAAACGCTATGGCCGGCAGCCCGCTGATGCACGTTTTCGTTTGCTTACCAACTGCCCCGGGGCCGATGGTGAAAGTTTGTGAATTGTCATGACTTCGTCGCACCGCACGCGCATCATGAAGTTCTCATTCGAGGAGTACCCACCATGGCATCCGCTCAATACCGCATTGAAAGCAGAGGCCCCCTGCGCGGCAGCCTGCTGCCCCCGGCCTCGCTGAAACAGCTCTACACCGATCCGTCGCTGGCAGTCGCCGTGGCGGTAAAGAGCCTGACCGACCCCACGCGACAGGACATCCGCGTGGTGCACGTCCCCAGCGGGGAAGTTGTTTTTCAGACCTCGGCGATCAGCCATTGAGCGTGGCCATGCGGACGGCGGCGCGCACAGGCAGCCGCCCGCATAGCTCAATGTTCAACTCAATGGGTAATGACCACCAGCACGCTGCAGGGCGCGTTTTCGATCAGTGACTTGGACACCGAGCCGCGCCACCAGCGCGCGGCCCAGCCGTCCAGATGCCGGTGGCCAACGACGATCAGGTCCGCACCGATCTTGCTGGCGTATTTGGCAATCTCGTCAACGGTTTCCCCCAGCAGCACCTCACCAGTGGCCTGGTGGCCGGCCGCGGCAAGCTGGCTCAGGCCTTCATCAAGAATGCCCTTGTATTTTTCCTTCTCGGCCTCGGCCAGGCTGCGGTCGTAAACGCCGCCCTCGACGCCGATCAGGTCCATGTACAGCGGCGTCACCGCAATCAGCGTCAGCGAGGCCTGGCTCCACTGCGCCAGGTCGCGGCAGTCAAGCAGGGCTTTCTGCCCGGATTTGGAACCGTCATAAGCCAGCAATATTTTCTTGTACATGGTGTCGATCTCCTGGGTGGGCCTGCATGGTGGGCAGGGGCCGTGCGGTGAAAAGATGATTCAAAGGATAGACGCTCCATGGGCTGCTTGCAAGGCGCAATCACCCTTGCTCTTCAACTGAGAGAATGGGGCCATGCACAGCCTGCCGCCCTTTGTCCTTCGCCGCCGTGCACTGCTGGCGGGCAGCGCGGCCGGCCTGCTGGGCGCTGCGGGCAACACGCCGGCGCTGCCCGCCAAAACACTGCAGTTCCCGCGCGACTTGGGTGCACATCCGGACTTCAGGACCGAGTGGTGGTACATCACCGGGTTTGCCAGCAGCGGTGCGCGCCGCTTTGGTTTTCAGCTGACCTTTTTTCGCTCACGGGTGGACGGCACGCAGGCCATGGCGTCGAGGTTTGCGGCCAAGCAGCTGATCTTTGCGCACGCCGCCGTCACCGACGTGCAGGGCAACAAACTCTGGCACGACCAGCGCATTGCCCGCGAGGGGTTCGACATCGCCAGCGCCAGCACGCAGGAGATGGCGCTGAAGCTGCGCGACTGGTCGCTTCAAAGCAGTGGCAGGGTCCACACGGCCAGGCTGCCCGCCACCGACTTCGCGCTGGACCTGCAGTTCACCGAAACCCAGCCCGTGCTGCTGCAGGGCGACAAGGGCCTGTCGCGCAAGGGCCCCGATGCAAAGCAGGCGAGTTATTACTACAGCCTGCCACAGCTGGCAACGCGTGGCGCATTGACGGTGAAGGGGCAGACCTTCGAGGTGACCGGCAAAGCCTGGCTGGACCACGAGTGGAGCGAAGAAATCCTGCACCCGGACGCCGCAGGCTGGGACTGGATCGGCATGAACCTCGACGACGGCAGCGCCCTCACCGCCTTCCGCCTGCGCGACAAGGCGGGCAACACCTTATGGGACGGTGGTTCCTTCCGCCACCCGAAAGCCGACCTTTACACCTTCAGCCGCGGCGAAGTGATCTTCCAGCCGATACGCCGCTGGAAAAGCCCGCTCAGCCAGGCCAGCTACCCGGTGGAATGGGCAATCCGCACACCGGCCGACTTCTACACCGTGCGTGCCGTCATCGACAACCAGGAGCTCGACAGCCGCCAGTCCACTGGCGCCATCTACTGGGAAGGCCTGAGCGAGCTGATCGACAGCAAGGGCACGCTGGTCGGGCGCGGCTACCTGGAGATGACGGGTTACGCCTCGCCGCTGCGGCTGTAAAGGCGGAGTGACTCACTGGCGGAAGGCCCTGCGGCCCACACCGTCCGCCAAACCGCACAGATTCATGCATGTTTCAGGCCTCCAGCCCTTTCTGCGCGGGCGCTGGCAGCTATCAACTTCATAGCAAGTTAACGTCCCCCACGCGCTGAAAAGTCCTGGCCAATGCGCCGGGCCCACCCTCTCCAGCTCGCCTGTGCGGCGCGCAGCCAGCGCGTTTTTACGCTTCATTTACAGCCGGTTGATGCATCTCATCCCCGTTTTTATGCGCCGGTAGCCAAACTTCTGGTCATTCATTCAACGTGGGAGTTGTTCATGGACATGGTGTTTGTCGCCCTCGCCGCCGGGCTGTGGGGTCTATTGGTGTTGCTGGTCTGGGGCTTCCAGAAGCTTGAGCGGCCTGCAGGGGGCCGGCCATGATCAGCCTCGAAGTTCTCTATGGCTTTGGCGCCACCTGCGCCCTTGCGCTGCTGGCATACCTGGTCTATGCGCTGATCTGCGCCGAGGAGTTTTGATGAACAGTTCTGCCTGGGGCCTGCTGGCCCTTTTTCTCGGTGTGTTGCTGGTAGCCGCCTGGCCGCTGGGTATCTGGATCGCGCGTATCAGTTCCGGCCGTCTGCCGGGCTGGATGCTGCGCGTCGAAGCGGCTCTGTTCCGCCTCGCCGGCACCTCGGCCGACCAGTCCATGAAATGGCATCAGTACGCGCTGGCGCTGCTGGCCTTCAATGCGTTGGGTGTGCTGGCGGTGTATGCACTGCAGCGTTTCCAGGGGGTGCTGCCGCTGAACCCGGCCGGCATGGCGGCCGTGTCGCCCGACTCGGCATTCAACACCGCCATCAGTTTTGTCACCAACACCAACTGGCAAGGCTACGGCGGTGAAAGCGCCATGAGTTACCAGACCCAGATGCTGGCACTCGCGGTGCAGAACTTCCTGTCGGCCGCGACCGGCATCGCCGTGGTGTTTGCGCTGTTTCGCGGCTTTGCCGCGCGTTCGACCCGCGTGATCGGCAACTTCTGGGTGGACGTGACCCGCATCACGGCGTGGTTGCTGCTGCCGCTGTCGCTGGTGTTTGCCGTGTTTCTGGTGGGCCAGGGCGTGATCCAGAACTTTGACAGCTACAAGGACGTGACCACGCTGGAAACCACAAGTTATCAAATGCCCAAGCTTGGCCCCGACGGCCAGGCGCTGAAAGACGGCCAGGGCCAGCCGGTGATGGGCGATGTGAAGACCGCCACGCAGACGCTGGCCATGGGCCCGGTGGCGTCGCAGGAGGCTATCAAGATGATAGGCACCAACGGCGGCGGTTTCTTTAATGCCAATTCGGCCCACCCCTACGAAAACCCGACGGCGCTGAGCAACTTTTTCCAGATGCTGGCGATCTTCATCATCCCGGCGGCCCTGTGTTTTGCCTTCGGCCGCGAGGTCGGCGACCTGCGCCAGGGCTGGGCCGTGCTGGCGGCCATGACGGTGATGTTTGTGATTGCAGTGGCGGCCATCATTCCGGCTGAGCAGGCAGGCAACCCGCTGCTGGCGCCACTGGGGGTGGACCAGAGCCTCAGCGCGCTGCAATCAGGCGGCAACATGGAAGGCAAGGAAACCCGTTTCGGCATCAACACCTCCAGCCTGTTCGCAGTGATCACCACGGCGGCATCGTGCGGCGCGGTGATTTCCATGCACGACTCCTTCACGCCGCTGGGCGGCATGGTGCCCATGGTGATGATGCAGCTCGGTGAGGTGGTGTTCGGCGGTGTTGGCACCGGTCTGTACGGCATGCTGATTTTTGCCATCCTGGCGGTGTTCATCGCCGGGCTGATGATAGGCCGCACGCCGGAGTACCTGGGCAAGAAGATCGAGTCGCACGACATGAAGCTGACCTCGATTGCGATATTGGTCACGCCGATTCTGGTGCTGGCAGGCACGGCCATTGCCGTGGCGGCAGGCGCCGGCCAGGCCGGTGTGGCCAATCCGGGCGCCCATGGCTTCTCGGAAATCCTTTATGCGCTGAGCTCGGCGGCCAACAACAACGGCAGTGCCTTTGCCGGCCTGTCGGCGAACACACCGTTCTACAACACGCTGCTGGGTCTGGCCATGTGGCTGGGCCGCTTCGGCGTGATCGTGCCGGTGCTGGCGATTGCCGGCAGCCTGGCCGCCAAACAACGCCTGCCGGTGACCGCTGGAACCATGCCCACCCACGGCCCGCTGTTCGTTTTCCTGCTGATCGGCACGGTGCTGCTGGTGGGACTGCTCAATTACGTGCCGGCACTGGCATTGGGCCCGATGGTCGAGCATCTGATGTTGTGGCCTGGTCGTTGAACCGCTGACTAGCAAGGTAAACCCATGAAAACGAAAACTTCCCTGACGCTCTTCGATCCCGCGCTGCTCAAGCCGGCGATCCAGGCATCGTTCACCAAACTGAGCCCGCGCGTGCAATGGCGCAACCCGGTCATGTTTGTGGTCTACATCGGCAGCATAGGCACCACCCTGCTGGGCCTGCAAGCACTGCAGGCCGGGGGCGAAACGCAGGCCGGTTTCATCCTGGCCGTGGCGCTGTGGCTCTGGTTCACCGTGCTGTTCGCCAACTTTGCCGAAGCCCTGGCCGAAGGCCGCAGCAAGGCACAAGCGGCATCGCTGCGCGGTCTCAAGCAAAGCACCTGGGCCAAGAAGTTCAAGGAGCCAGCGGGCAACGTTTTCCATGGCACCACCTGGTTGCCGGAGCGCGCCGAGAGCCTGCGCAAGGGCGACGTGGTGCTGGTCGATGCGGGCGACATGATTCCGCTCGACGGTGAAGTCATTGAGGGTGTCGCCTCGGTCGATGAAAGCGCCATCACCGGTGAATCGGCCCCGGTGGTGCGCGAGTCGGGCGGCGACTTTTCGTCTGTGACCGGCGGCACACGCGTGTTGTCGGACTGGCTGGTGGTGCGCATCGGCGTGAACCCCGGCGAGTCCTTCCTGGACCGCATGATCAGCATGGTCGAAGGCGCCAAACGCCAGAAGACGCCGAACGAGGTGGCGCTGACCATTTTGCTGGTGGCGCTGACCATCGTGTTCCTGGTGGTGACGGTCACGCTGCTGCCTTTTTCCATCTTCAGCGTGGGCGCGGCGGGCGCCGGCAGGCCCGCGCTCGCCACGTTCACGAACGGCCGCTCCTGGTTGATCCAGCCGAGCTCGAGCTCACGTATCCGGGTGCCCTGCACGGCCAGCTCACAGGCCGCGGACAGGTCCGAGGGAAGCCCGAGCCGGTCGGCGAAGTCGTTCGCGGTTCCGGACGGCACGACGGCCAGCGGGATGCCGGCGTTGCCGGCCGCCGCAGCGGCTCCCGCGATGCTGCCGTCGCCGCCCGCCACCACGAGCCGGTTGGGGCGCGCCTCGATCGCCCGGTCGAGCT
>CBFGNA010000189.1:0-5553 GCA_965650045.1 uncultured Polaromonas sp. | reverse complement strand
GCCAAAGGGCATCGGGTCCACGCCGTCGTCGGGCGGCGGCGGGGGCGTCCAGCCATCGGGCGGCAGCTCGTACATGAAGGTCTTGCACAGGGCTTCTTCCAGCCAGGTGCCGCCGGGCTGGCCGTGGCCCCAGGCCTTGTGCCGCGTGTAGCCGGTGTCGAGCTGGCCGACGCGCACGCCCTGCCAGTCGATGGCGTCGGGCCCGCCGACCGCCGCCCAGGCGGGTGCGATGTTGGTCGCCTTGTGGTGCCACGCCTGGCCGCCCAGCGTATCGGGGGCGGGAATGTCGGCCTTGGGGTCCAGGTCTTCCTCGATGCGCTGCATGTACAGCGCGTAGGCGTCGGCCTCCTTGATCCAGTCGATGCGGTTGGCGCCGGCGTTGCGCAGCAATACGTCGAGCGTGAGGGCCGGGTTGTTGGATCGCAAATGGCGCAGCAGGTGCGGCCGCACCAGCGCCTCGTGGACGCCGACCTGGAGCACGCCGACGTCGATACCCGGCCCGGCCAGTGCCAGCAGTTGCCGGCGATAGTCTTCAAAGCTGCCATGGGTGACGATCACCTTGGCGTAATAGACGCTGCTCATAAGCTTCCCCTGTGTTGTTGACCCGACCTTGGACTGACGTTTGACTGACGCAGCGGAGCTTATGAAGACGCGAGGCGCGGCGCGACCCACAAATATGGGATGAGGCGCCAGACGCCGAAAACGCAGAAGGCCAGGCACGCGCAAGGCCGGCGCCCGCCAGTCCAGCCCCGCCCGTGCCGGCCTGAGCACCGATGGCGGAAACTGCTGAAGAAACAAGCACTTGCAGCGCTGCAGCGCGTGAGCGCGCCGGGGCGCGAGACGGCCGGTCATGCCGCGCACAAGCCGCCGCGCCCGACAGCATCCTGCGGCGCGGTGACAAACCGCACAACAATATTTGCGCCCGGCGCATGAAAAAGGCCTGGCACCGCGAACGGTCCAGGCCTTCAGGAAAAAGTCAGAACGCTCGGGCGTTCAGGCGTTCAGAACAGCAGGTTCGGCAGGAACATGGTGATGGCCGGCACGTAGGTGATGATCATCAGGAACAGCAACAGCACCAGCGTCCACGGCAGGGCTGCGCGGGCAACGCCAAGAATCGGCATTTTGGTGATGCCGGCCGTGACAAACAGGTTCAGGCCCACCGGCGGCGTCACCATGCCGATCTCCAGGTTCACCACCATGATGATGCCCAGATGCACCGGGTCGATGCCCAGGCGTGACGCAATCGGAAACAGGATGGGCGCCATGATCAGGATGATGCCGGTGGGCTCCATGAACATGCCGGCAATCAGCAGCAGGATGTTGACCACCACGAGGAACTGCCAGGCGGGCATGCCCCACGCGATGATGGTTTCGGCAATGGTCTGCGGAATGCGTTCGGTGGTCAGCACATGCGCAAACAGCAGGGCATTGGCCACAATGAACATCAGCATGATGGTGACCTTGCCGGAATCCAGCAGCACCTTGGGCACCTGCTTCATGCTGATGTCGCGGTACACAAAAACGGCAATGAAGAAGGCGTAGATGGCCGCCACCGCAGCGGCTTCGGTCGGCGTAAAGATGCCGCCATAAATGCCGCCGAGGATGATGACGATCAGCAGCAGGCCCCACAGCGAATCGCGGCCGGCCTTGAGGGCCTCCGCCAGCGTTGCGCGCGGCTGGCGCGGCAGATCGAGCATGCGTGCCCGGATGTAGATCGCGCCCATCAGCATCAGGCCGAGCAGGAGACCCGGGAGCACGCCGGCCATGAACAGCTTGCCGACCGAGGTTTCGGTCGCCGCGCCATACACCACCATCACGATAGACGGCGGAATCAGGATGCCCAGCGTGCCCGCGTTGCAGATGACGCCTGCGGCAAAGTTTTTCGGATAACCGGCCTTGACCATGCCGGCAATCACGATGGCGCCGACCGCCACCACCGTCGCCGGCGACGAGCCCGACACGGCGGCAAACAGCATGCAGGCCAGCACCGACGCCATGGCCAGGCCACCGCGAAAGTGCCCGATGCAGGCATTGGCAAACCGGATCATGCGGCGCGCCACGCCGCCGGTCGTCATGAAGTTGCCACCGAGAATGAAAAACGGAATGGACAGCAGGGTGTACAGCTCGGAGGTCTCGAACAGCTTGAGCGTGAGCGAGGCCAGCGAGTCGTGCGCAAAAAGCAGGATGGTCAGGATGGACGACAGGCCGAGCGCAACCGCAATCGGCATGCCCAGCACCATGAAGACGAACAGCAGGACAAACAGTGTGGCGATGGTCATGAACGCACCTCGCCGGCGGCAGGTTCTTCCTGGAGTTTGAGGGCGTCTTCGGCTTCGTCACCGAGCAGGTGCACGTTTTTGCCGGTGGCCAGGCCCCAGAGGACCTGCCCAAAGCGCAAGGCCAAAATCAGGAAACCCAGCGGCAGGATGATGCGCGGTATCCAGCTCTGGATCGGGATGTCCTGCATCTCGATGCCGACACTGTAGATTTTGTAAACGTACTGGTAGCCGCCGAAAGCAACAATCAGCGCGTACACAATGCACAGCACGGTCGCGATGGACTCGACCACGCGCGCCGGGCGTTTGCCCAGCAGCTTGACCGCGGCATCGACGCCGATATGGGCGCCAACACGCACGCCATAGGCCATGCCCACAAAAATCAGCCACGCAAACATGACGCCGGTGAGCTCCAGCGCCCAGACAAAGCTGTAGTTAAAAACGTAGCGCGCAATCACCTGCATGAAGGTGACGAGGGTCATTGCCGCCATCAGGAAGGTGATCAGGCCTTCCTCCAAATGTTCCAGCCAGCGCATAAATGTACAAAGGACCCGCTGCGCGGGCCCTTCCTTGTGGTTGTGGGTTAGGTGCGATTGTTATTTGTTGGACTTCAGCGCGCCGTCGATCAGGTCGCGCCCGATGTCGCCCTCGAACTTCTTCCAGACCGGCTCCATCGCCTTGCGCCATGCGCCCACGTCATCCTTGGACAGCTTCTGGATCTTGGCCTTGCCGGCATCCTCGATTTTCTTGCGGTCGCTTTCGTTGATGTCGGAAGCCAGCTTGTTGGCGTAGGCCGTGGCTTCGGCCATGGCTTCACCCAGACCCTTGCGCACATCGGGTGGCAGGCCATCCCACCACTTGGCATTGGTGACCACCATGTAGTCGATCACGCCATGGTTGGTTTCGGCAATGGTCTTCTGGACTTCATGGAACTTCTGCGAATAGATGTTGGACCAGGTGTTTTCCTGGCCATCGACCACGCCGGTCTGCAGCGCCTGGTAGACCTCGGAGAAAGCCATCTTCTGCGGATTGGCACCCAGGGCGCGGAACTGCGCTTCCAGCACGTCAGACGCCTGGATGCGGAACTTCAGGCCTTTCACGTCATCGGGACGGGTCAGCTTGTCCTTGTTGGTGGACAACTGCTTCATGCCGTTGTGCCAGTAGCCCAGGCCCAGCAGGCCGCGCGACTTCATGGACTCCAGCAGCGCCTTGCCTTGCGGGCCGGACTGGAAACGGTCCACAGCGTTGATGTCGTCAAACAGGAAGGGCAGGTCAAAGACCTGGATCTTCTTGGTGTAGCGGTCAAACTTGGACAGCGAAGGCGCGATGAACTGCACGTCGCCCAGCAGCAGGGCTTCCAGCTCCTTGGCGTCACCGAACAACTGGGAGCTTGGGAAGACCTGGACCTGGACCTTGCCCGGCAGTTTCTTCTCGGCAAGTTCCTTGAACTTCAGCGCGCCCTGCCCCTTGGGGGTCTGCTCGGCCACCACGTGGCTGAACTTGATCACGATGGGCGATTGCGCCTGCGCGAGCCCGGACAGCGACAGGCAGGCAGCAACAAGTGCGCTGGCCAGCAGGGTGCGTTTGCGGAAAGTGGTGGGGGTGTGCATTGTGTTGTCTCCTGTAATGCAATGAAAAAAAAAGAGCTGCCTTGAAGTCATCAAGCGTTGTGACGCCGTGGCGCCAACGCTGTCGCTGCAGCAAAAGGAATAATCCATCGTACTGCGATAAGCTGGCCGGCCGAATGCGTGGTTTCACGTCCGTAGAAACCCCATGCATCCTCGGTACGGGCACGCATCACCCTGCGCCCTGCCCCACAACGCGCTGCGCCAGGCGCAACACCGGCGCATCGACCATGCGGCCATCGAGGGTAAAGACGCCGTCACCGGCGTGTTTGCGCGCTTCCAGCACGCGCCTGGCCCAATCCAGCTCGGCGGCGGTGGGTGCCAGCGCGGCTTGCACCACCGCGACCTGCGTGGGGTGGATGCAGAGTTTGGCGCCAAAACCACTGCGCCGGATGCGTTCAGCGTCCTGTTTCAGCTGTGCGGTGTCGCCGGTGGCCGGGGTCACGCCATCAACCGGCGCAGCCAGCCCGGCGCGCCGCGAGGCCAGCACCAGAGCCATGCGCACCGGCTGCAATTCGGCCTCGTCCGGTCCGCAGGCCATGCCGAGGTCGGCCTGAAAATCGAGGTTGCCGAAAACCAGCCGCGTCACGCCGGCACAGGCTGCCAGCACGTCGAGCGCTGCCAGGCCTGCGGCCGATTCAATCATGGGCAGCAGCGCGCAGCCCGCACCGGTGATGGCCGCAAGCCTGGCCAGATCGGGGACGGCCTCCGCCTTGGGCAACATCACGCCGCCCAGCCCGCGCTGGCACAACTGCGTCACCAGTTGCAGATCGTCCGCGTGCCAGGGCGTGCCTGCGGCGTTGATGCGCACCAGCACGCTGGCACGCGCGGCATCGGGCAGGGTGTCGAAGCCGTCCCGCAGTTGCTGGCGGGCCTGCACCTTGTCGCCCGGCGCCACCGCGTCTTCCAGGTCGATGATCACCGCGCCCGCGCCGCTCGCCAGTGCCTTGGCATAACGATCCGGCCGGTTTGCCGGCACAAACAGAAAAGAGCGCGCCGAAGCGCTGGCCGTCATGCGGCCCCCGACAGCAAGGGCCCGACTTTGCTGCTTTGGGCGATGGCCCACAGCCCATCGATGGCCTGCGCCATGTCGGCCTCCGTCGCACCGCCGCTGAAGGCCGCCAGCCGCTGCGCCTTGGCCGTGATCTCGTCGCGGCTCAGGGTGTTGCCGGGGTCGCCCTTGGGCTCGTCCACCCTGCCCTGCAAGACCCGTCCGTCGGTGGTGGTGACGGTCACCTTGCCGATCCAGCGCTGCGGATAGGCGGCATCGACCTCGGCATCGAGTTCCATCACGATCCGGTCGCGCAAGGCGACGGTCAGGTCCTCCGCAAAATGCTTGTCGAACTCCACCAGGCCGGCGTGACCAAAACGCGCGACCAGGCCCAGCACCGTGCCCATGGAAAACTTGCTCTGGTGCACCGTGGCCGGATTGACCACCGGGCCCAGCACGTCGATGGCGCCCTGGTGCACATGTGTCACCACGCGGGCGAGGTCGGCGGGCTGGAGTTTGTTGGCTTTCATCACCTGCAGCAGCGCGTCGGCCGCCGGATGCGTATGGCGGCAGGAGGCGTGGTACTTGAACGAAGTTTCTGCCGTGGCCCAGCGCGTGCCCAGCGCATCGGTCAGCTTCGCGGGATCGGCGTCGCTGGACA
>CBFGNA010000188.1:0-5561 GCA_965650045.1 uncultured Polaromonas sp. | reverse complement strand
CCGAAACCTTTGCGCTGTGTGGCGTGAAGCCTGGCGACACCGCGGCCATCCTGTCCGAAACCCAGTCGCGGCCGGTCAATGTGCAACTGGCCGAACTCGCCCTCGCGCGCCTCGGGGCACGGGCTTTTCATGTGGTGCTGCCCACCCCGCGGCTGGCTGCGCCGGTGCCGGTGCGGTCCACCGGCGCTTCGGACGCCATCGGACAGCTTTCACCGGTGGTGCAGGCGCTGGCCGCCTGCAGCTTTGTGGCCGACCTGACGGTGGAAGGTCTGCTGCACGCCGCCGAATTGCCGGAGATTCTCAAGGGTGGCGCCCGCGTGCTGATGGTCTCCAACGAACACCCCGAAATCCTTGAGCGTTGCATGCCCGATCCGGCGCTGGAGCCCAAAGTCAAGGCCGGCATCAAGCGGCTGCGCAGCGCGCAAACCATGCAGGTCACTTCCGCGGCGGGCACGGACCTTACCATCTCCCTGGCTGGGGCGCAGGCCGGCGGCGGCTGGGGCTACACCGCGCGGCCTGGCACGATCTCGCACTGGCCCGGTGGCCTGTGCCTGGCTTTTCCGGCAAAAGGCAGCGTCAACGGCACGCTGGTGCTGGCGCCCGGCGATGTGAACCTGACTTTCAAGCGTTATCTCGAACAGCCGGTGGTGCTGACCATCCGCGACGATTTTGTGACCGACATTGCCGGCCAGCATGTGGATGCCGAGCTGATGCGCAGCTACTGGGCGGCCTGGGGCGACCGCGAAGCCTATGCCGTGTCGCACGTGGGCTGGGGCATGAACCCCAAGGCGCGCTGGGACGCCATGGCGATGTACGACAAGAAGGATTTCAACGGCACGGAGTTGCGCGCTTTTGCCGGCAACTTCCTGTACTCGACCGGCGCCAACGAGGTGGCGGGGCGCCACACGCTGGGGCATTTCGATCTGCCGCTGCGCAACTGCACGGTGGCGCTGGACGGCCAGGTGGTGGTCGATGCCGGGCAATTGACCGGCGAGCTGGCCTGAACCATGGTGATGCCCGCGTTCGTCGAGCAGGGTGAGGGTGACACCGCTGTGTTTTTGCTGCACGGCGTGGGCGGCGGCAAGGCGGCCTGGGCGCGCAACCAGCCGGCACTGGCCGGCGCGGGCTACCGGACATTGGCCTGGGACATGCCGGGTTACGGCGCGTCGCCATCCCTTTCACCCTGTACCAACGCGGCGCTGGCCGAGACGCTGAAAACATGGATGGCCCACATCGGTGCCAAACGCAATGTGCTTGTGGGCCACAGCATGGGCGGGATGATCGCGCAGGAGCTGGTGGCGCTGCATCCCTCACTGGTGCACGGCCTGGTGCTCTACAGCACGTCACCGGCTTTCGGCAAGGCCGATGGCGCCTGGCAGCAGCAGTTTTTGCAAAGCCGCTTCGCCCCGCTGGACCAGGGCCTGGGCATGGCCGGACTGGCCGGAAAAATCGTGCCTGGCATGTTTGCGCCGAGTGCCGATCCGGCGCGCCTTGCGGAGGCCGCCGACCTGATGAGCAGCGTGCCCGCCGAAAGTTATCGCGCCGCGCTGTCGGCGATTGTTTCCTTCAACCGGCTGGCTGAACTCCCCGGCATCCGGGTGCCCACCTTGTGCCTGGCCGGCGAGCTGGATCTCAACGCACCGCCCGCCGTCGTCGAAAAAATGGCCAGCCGCATCCCCGGTGCGCAGTACAGCTGCCTGCCCGGCGTGGGCCATATCGCCAACATCGAGCAGCCCGCGCTGTTCAACAACGCGGTGCTGGCCTTTTTGAAGCATCACTTTCCGATCTGAACCGAGGACCCGCCATGTCTGCCTTACCTGTTTCTTCACCACCGGCCGGCCGCTATACACCGCCTTCGATTGCCGGCGACTACAGCGCACTGACCCCCAAACAAAGCGAACTGCTGGCGATTGCGTCGCGGCTCGGGCGCGAGAAATTCGCGCCGCGTGCCCAGCAGATTGACCGCGATGCGGTGTTTCCTTTCGAGAACTATGCCGACCTGCGCGAGGCCGGCCTGCTCAGCATCTGCGTGCCGGAAGCCCATGGCGGCTGGGGTGCCGACTTCGCGACCTATGTGATGACGGCGGCAGAGATCGGCCGCCATTGCGGCGCCACTGCGCTGACGCTGAACATGCATGTGAGCTCGACCATGTGGACCGGTTTCATCGCCGATGACCTTGACATGACGCCGGAACAGCGCGCCAACCACGAAGCGCACCGCAAAGTGCACTACGAGCGCATGGTCGGGCAGGGCAAGGTGTATTCACAGCCGTTTTCGGAAGGCGGCGCGGCGGCGGCCGGCAAAGCGCCTTTCGGAACGCTGGCCAAAAAGGTGGAGGGCGGCTACCTCGTCAACGGCAAGAAAATTTTTGCCTCGCTGGCCGGGGCCGCCGACTATTACGGCATCCTGTGCACCCTGGACAAACCCGGCGCGACCCAGCGCGACTCGCTTTATCTTGCGGTGGACAAAAACCTGGAAGGGGTCAGCGTCACCGGCGACTGGGACCCCCTGGGCATGCGCGGCACGGTATCACGCACGCTGATCTTCAAGGATGTGTTTGTGCCCGAGATCGAGCGCCTGATTCCCGAGGGCGTGTATGCCCAGGCCGCACTGCGCTGGCCGCACATGTTTGCCACCTTGTCGCCGACGTACATGGGCATCGCGCAGGCAGCCTATGATTTCACGGTGCAGTACCTGCGTGGCGAGGTGCCCGGCACGCCGCCGGTCAAGCGCCGCATGTACCCGACCAAACAGATCGCGGTCGCTGAAATGAAGGTCCGGCTGGAGCAGACACGCGCCATCTTTTTGCAGAACGCCCGCGCCGCCCGCGTGGACCCGTCGAAGGAAATCCGGCTGGGCCTGTACGCGGCGCACTACACCATCATGGAAAACGCCAACGAGATCTGCCGCCTTGCAGTGCGCACCTGCGGCGGCCAGTCCATGCTCAAGACCCTGCCGCTGGAACGCATGTACCGCGACTCGCGCTGCGGCTCGCTGATGCTGCCCTGGACGGCCGAACTTTGCATCGACCGGCTGGGCCGCGAATGCCTCTACGAGCCGGGCGAGCAGGACGAGCAGGCTGTTCTTTGAAGGTGGCCCGGATGGATCTTGCCGCCGCTGTCCAGGGGCATGCGCAGCTTTCGCCCACAAGGCTTGCCCTTCACCATGAAGGCCACGACATCAGTTATGCCCAGCTCTGGCAGCGAGTCCAGGATGCCAGTGCCGGCTTGCGGGCCGCCGGCGTGCGCCCGGGCGACCGCGTCGCCTGGCTGGGACTGAACCATCCCGATGTGCTGGTGCTGCTGCTGGCGCTTGCGCGGCTGGGCGCCATCCTGCTTCCCTTGAATTACCGGCTCGCGGCGCCCGAACACCTGGCCATCCTCGCGCATGCAGGGGTAAGTTTGCTGGTGGCCGATCCCGTGCACGAGGACGCCGCCGCATCGCTGGCTGCGCAGGCAGCTTGTACGTTTCTGCGGGCTGGAGAGCTCGACGCTGCTGCCTCGGGCGATCCGCTGCCTGCCCCGGAAGGCAGCCCGGATCTACCGGTGCTGCTGGTTTACACCTCGGGCACCAGTGGGCAGCCCAAAGGGGTGCTGCATTCGCAGTCCGGCCTGGTCTGGAACTGCCAGATTTCCGTCCATGCGCACGACCTGAAAGCCGATGACCACGTGCTCAGCACGCTGCCCATGTTTCATGTGGGCGGGCTCTGCATCCAGACCTTGCCGGCGCTGTACGCCGGCGCATCGGTCACCTTGCACAGCCGCTTCGATGCGGGCGCGTGGCTGGCCGACGTGGCGGGGCGGCGGCCCACGCTGTCCCTGCTGGTGCCTGCCACACTGCGTGCGGTCATCGACCATCCGGCCTTTGCCGGGGCCGATCTGTCTTCGCTGCGCATGCTGGCCACTGGTTCTTCGACGATTCCTGTTTCGATGATTGCCGCCTTTCACGCGCGCGGCATCCCTGTGAGCCAGGTGTATGGCGCCACTGAAACCGGGCCGGTTTCCATCTATCTGCGTCAGCAAGAAGCCATGCAGCGCGCCGGTTTCGCAGGCCGTGCCGGCCTCCACATCGAAGTCCGGCTGATGGACGAACAGGGGCTGCCGGTGCCGCCAGGCCAGGTCGGCGAAGTGTGGGTGCGGGGCCCGAACCTGTTGTGCGGCTACTGGAAGGATGCCGCCAATCCGGCGTTCGCCGACGGCTGGTTTCATACCGGTGACCTGGCGCGCTGCGATGACGAGGGCTTTTACGAGATCGTCGGGCGCTCCAAGGACATGATCATCTCGGGCGGTGAAAACGTTTATCCGGCGGAGATTGAAAACCTGCTCGCCGATTGCCCGCTGGTCGCCGAAGCGGCGGTGGTCGGCGAGCCCGATGCGCGCTGGGGTGAGGCGGTGGTCGCGGTGGTGGTGCGCAAGCCCGGCGCCGAGCTCGACGAGGCGCGCGTGCGGGCGCTGTTCGACGGCAAGCTGGCGCGCTTCAAGCACCCCAAGCGCATCGTGTTTTGTGATGCCCTGCCCAAAACTGCGCTGGGCAAAGTACAGAAAGCCGGGCTGCTGGCGGCCATCGCCGCTCAGTAAACCGGCTGGTGCTTCCGGATCGCCGCCCTGACTTCATCGGTCAGGACAAAGCCGGATCCGTACTTCGCGGCCAGTTCGCCGGCGCGTTTTTCAAAGGCGGTTATGCCCATGCCGTAGATGAACTGCATTGCACCGCCGGTCCAGGCCGGAAAGCCGATCCCGAAGATGGAGCCGATGTTGGCGTCGTGCACGCTGGTCAGCACGTTTTCACTGAGGCAGCGTGCCGTTTCCACCGCCTGGCGGTAAAGCAGCCGGTCCTTGATGTCGGTGATGTCCCAGGCTGCGCCGGGCTTTTCAAACAGGGTCGTGAGTTCAGGCCAAAGCGTTTTCCTGGCGCCTTTTTCTTCGGGGTAGTCGTAAAAGCCGGCGCCGGCAGCCCGGCCATTGCGGTCGAATTCCTTGACCATGCGTTCGACGATCAGTTCGCCCGGGGTGGCCATGTAAACCTTGCCCTCGGCGACGTAGTCGGCGCGGGTCTGGTCCAGCACATGCACGCTCAGTGACAGGGCCGTTTCGTCCAGCACGGCCAGTGGCCCCACCGGCATGCCGCACTGCATGCCAGCGTTTTCAATCACCGCTGCGGGAATGCCTTCGCCCAGCATGGCCGCACCTTCCATCACAAAAGTGCCAAACGTGCGGCTCGTATAAAACCCGCGCGAATCGTTGACCACAATCGGGATCTTGCCCAGCGCCTGCACGTAGTCAAAGGCGCGCGCCACGGTTTCATCGTCCGTCTGTTTTCCGCGGATGATCTCCACCAGCTTCATCTTGTCCACCGGGCTGAAGAAGTGGATGCCGACGAACTTGGCCGGCTTGCCGCTGGCTTTCGCGAGCCCGCTGATCGGCAGCGTCGAGGTGTTGCTGGCGAAGAAGCCGCCGTCGGCCAGCAGGGGCTCGGCCTCCTTCGTCACCTTCGCCTTGAGTTCGCGGTTCTCGAACACCGCCTCGATGATCAGGTCGCAGCCGGCGAGATCGTTGAGATC
>CBFGNA010000187.1:0-5564 GCA_965650045.1 uncultured Polaromonas sp. | reverse complement strand
GCAGCCTTTTGTGCAGCACCTCATGGAGCTGCGCGACCGGATGATCCGGGTGGTCATCGCCATCGGTATTGCCGCCGGCATTCTGGCGATCTGGCCCGGTCCGTCCGTGTTGTTTGACTTGCTGGCCGCGCCGCTGGTCGCCACGCTGCCCAAGGGCGCCTCACTGATCGCCACCTCCGTGATTTCGCCCTTCCTGGTGCCTTTGAAAATCCTGATGATGACGGCCTTCATGCTGGCCTTGCCGGTGGTGCTGTATCAGGTCTGGGCCTTTGTGGCGCCCGGCCTTTACACCCATGAAAAGAAGCTGGTGATGCCGCTGGTGATCTCCAGCACCGTGCTGTTTTTTATCGGTGTGGCGTTTTGTTATTTCTTTGTTTTCGGCCAGGTGTTCAAGTTCATCCAGAGCTTTGCGCCTAAGTCGATTGTGGCGGCGCCCGATATCGAGGCCTACCTCGGTTTTGTGCTGAGCATGTTCCTGGCGTTTGGCATGGCCTTTGAAGTGCCGATTGCGGTGGTGGTGCTGGCCCGCATGGACATCGTCAGCATCGACAAGCTGAAGAGTTTTCGCGGTTATTTCATCGTGCTGGCGTTTGTGGCGGCGGCGATTGTCACACCCCCGGACGTGGTGTCCCAGCTGGCGCTGGCGATCCCGATGTGCATCCTCTACGAGCTCGGGATCTGGGCGGCGCAGGTGTTCATCAAGCACACCCGGGCACCGGACGACGCCGAAGCTGCCAAGCCCTGAGGTCCGCGCCGGCCTCCCGCCGGGATGAATGACCAAATAAGGCTCCAGCCCTTGCGGGACGGGCGCTACCAGCTATCAAAAAAGTAGCAAATGGCTCAGGGGCGGCGCACCTGGGGGCGCTGGCGCGTGCCGGGCACCACGGCCACGCCGGTCTTCCTGTCCTTGCGCCACACCACCAGCGGCGCGGAAACCCCGGGCTTGAGCGCAGCGACCGCGGTCAACAACTCCGACACCGTGCCCACAGGCTTGCCATCGACTTCCAGAATCACGTCGCCCGGCACAATGCCGGCCTGCGCCGCCGGGCCGTTTTGCAACACGCCAGTGATGACCACCCCGCGCGCCGACAGCGTGCCGGGCTGAATGCCAAAGGTTTCCGCCAGTTCCGGGCTCAGCTCCTGCGGCTCCACCCCGATCCAGCCGCGCGTGACCTGGCCGTCCTTGACGATGCTTTCGAGCACCTGCTTGCCGGTGGACACGGGGATGGCAAAACCAATGCCCATGGAGCCGCCCGAGCGTGAATAGATGGCGGTGTTGATGCCGAGCAGCCTGCCTTGCGTGTCGACCAGCGCGCCACCGGAATTGCCGGGGTTGATGGCGGCGTCGGTCTGGATGAAGTTCTCGAAGGTGTTGATGCCGAGCTGGTTGCGGCCCAGCGCGCTCACGATGCCGCTGGTCACCGTCTGGCCGACGCCGAAGGGGTTGCCGATGGCCAGCACCGGATCGCCCACCTGCGCGGTGTCCGAGCTGCCCAGCACGATCACGGGCAGCTTGTCGAGCTCGATTTTCAGGATCGCCAGGTCGGTTTCCGGATCGGTGCCGATGACCTTGGCCTTGGCCTTGCGCGTGTCGTTGAGGATGACCTCGATGTCGTCCGCGCCCTCGACCACATGGTTGTTGGTCAGGATGTAGCCGCTGGGGCTGACGATGACGCCGCTGCCCAGGCCCACCTGCGGCTCGCTGCGCTCGCCCTGGTCACCGAAAAAAAACCTGAACCAGGGATCGTTCATGTTCGGATTGCGCACCGCCGCCTTGCTGGTGTTGATGCTGACCACGGCGGCCGACGCGGTCTTGGCCGCCACCGCAAAACTGCCCACCGGCGCGGCGCTCGCGGCAGGCCCTGCCGGCGCTTCGATCACAGCCACCGCGTTGCCGATCGCCTGGCGGTTCACCCACTGCGGTTGCAGGGTGGCGACCACAAAGTAGGCAGCCAGCAGCACCGTGACGGTTTGTGAAAAAAGAAGCCAGGATTTGCGCATGGTGGGTCCAGGAGAAGAGGCGACGGCCGCATCAGGCCGCGCAGCGATTGCAACAAAGGCAATTTTCCTCCAGTTTGCGGGCTTTCCGGACACGCCGCCGGGCGGAAAGGGCCATAATTTGTGGGCCCCGGCGGCCTGCGCGGCACGCCCCATCCGCACACTCCATCCCGCACACCCGCGGGACTTACCCAAGGACTCGCCATGAAAGCCTCCAGCGTTCTCGCCACCATCGGCAACACCCCGCATATCCGCATCAACCGGCTGTTCGGGCCGGCCAGCCAGACTCACCAGATCTACGTCAAATCCGAGCGCAGCAACCCGGGCGGCTCGATCAAGGACCGCATTGCCCTGAGCATGGTTGAAGCCGCCGAGCAGTCTGGCGCGCTGCAGCCCGGCGGCACCATCATCGAGCCGACCTCGGGCAACACCGGCGTCGGCCTGGCCATGGTGGCCGCCGTCAAGGGCTACAAGCTGGTGCTGGTGATGCCCGACAGCATGAGCATCGAAAGGCGCCGCCTGATGCTGGCCTACGGCGCCAGCTTCGAGCTGACCCCGCGTGAAAAAGGCATGAACGGCGCGATTGCCCATGCCAAAGAGCTGGTCGCCAAAACGCCGGGCGCCTGGATGCCGCAGCAGTTTGACAACCCGGCCAACATCGACATCCATGTGCGCACCACGGCGCAGGAAATCCTGGCGGACTTTCCGCAGGGGGTGGACTATCTCATCACCGGCGTCGGCACCGGCGGCCACCTGAGTGGTGTGGCGCAGGTGCTCAAGGCAAAATTCTCGGCGCTCAAGGTGTTTGCGGTGGAACCCGCAGCCTCGCCGGTCATCAGCGGCGGCAAGCCGTCACCGCACCCGATCCAGGGCATAGGCGCGGGTTTTATCCCGGCCAACCTGAAAACCGCGCTGCTCGACGGCGTGATCCAGGTCGAGGGCGATGCCGCGAAGGACTTTGCGCGCCGCTGTGCCGCCGAGGAAGGCCTGCTGGTGGGCATCTCCTCCGGCGCGACGCTGGCCGCGATTGCGCAGAAGCTGCCGGAGATCGCTGCCGGAAGCACGGTGCTGGGTTTCAACTACGACACCGGCGAGCGTTATTTGTCAGTGGATGGATTTCTGCCGTGACCATTCAGGATGCGGTGGTTGCGCCGCGGGCCCTGTTGCTGGGTGCCTTCGACCAGCTGCTGCAGCCGGAGCGCTTCAAGGACTACGGGCCGAACGGGCTGCAGGTCGAGGGCAAGGCCGAAGTGCGCAAGATTGTTTCGGGCGTTACCGCCAGCCTGGCGCTGATCGAAGCGGCCATCGCGGCAGAGGCCGACGCGATTTTTGTGCACCATGGCCTGTTCTGGCGCGGCCAGGACGGGCGCGTGACCGGCTGGATGAAGCAGCGCCTGGCCCGGCTGCTGGCACACGACATCAACCTCTATGCCTACCACCTGCCGCTGGACGCCCACCCGGAGCTGGGCAACAACGCGCAACTGGGTCTGCGGCTGGGCCTGAAGGCGCAGCGGCATTTTGGCGAGAACAACCTGGGTTTTCTGGGCGTGCGCAGCGCTGGCGAAGACGGGTTTGACACTGCCGAAAGCCTGGCGTCGCACATCAAAAATACATTAAATCGGCCTGTAACCCTTGTGGGGCGGGCGCAAACAGCTATTAAAAACATAGCCTGGTGCACCGGCGGCGCGCAAGGTTACTTCGAGGATGCGATTGCCGCCGGCGCCGACGCCTTCATCACCGGCGAGATTTCCGAGCCGCAGGCGCACTATGCGCGCGAGATGGGTGTCGCCTTCATCGCCTGCGGGCACCACGCGTCCGAGCGTTATGGCGCGCCAGCGGTGGCCGCCCATGTGGCCGCGCAGTTCGGACTGGAGCACGCGTTCATTGACATCGACAACCCGGCCTGAGGCGGCCTGAGGCTGCCTGAGGTGGCCTGAAGCGTTGCGCTCAGGCGGCGCTGCGGCGCGAGCCGACCGGCTGCAGGCGCGCCGGATGTGAACGCGCGGTGCGCATGGCGTGCCAGCTGGCACCCAGCTCGGCGTTTTCCACCGGCACGGCCTGCCGGCTGATTTCGTCGAGCAGCGCAGCGCGTGAGCGCATGCTGCGTGCCGCTGCCGCCATGTCCTGGACCTCGTGCAGCAGCTCATCCACATTGCCGGCCGTGCCCGACAGGTGCACCATGCCGACGCCGATGTCGGCGCTGAGCTTGATGCGTTCGCCATTGAGCGAGGTGACCTCCAGCGGTTTGCGCAGGCTGGAGGCCACGCGCAGGCCCAGCGTGCGTATCCAGCGCGGCGAGTGCAGGGTTTCGATCATCACGATGAAACAGCGGTCGTAGTAACGCCCGGCCGGATTGACCACGCCGGTGTGGCGCTGCATGCGGCGCGCCAGCTGGCTGTAGATTTCGTTCAGGCCGTAGTGGCCGACCTGGGCCATCAGGCGCTCCGGCTCGAAGACCTGCACCGCCATCAGCGCACCGTCGCGGCGCGTGCGCATCAGCCGGCGCTGCGCACGCAGGATTTTCTGCACCATCACCACGCTGCTGTAAAGCTGCGTCACCGGGTCGCGCCGCGCCTGGCTGTGGTGCCGGATCTGCAGGTCCTGGTGATTGCGCAGCCACAGCGTCACGGCGATCGCCACCACACTGAGCAGCCCCAGCATCGCCACCGCGGCCTGGGGCAGGAGCGGCGGCCGGGCCGTGGCAAACGCCAGCCCGTACAGACCGCATTGCAGCGGCAGGGTCAGCAGGCAGCCGGTGGCCAGCCCCCAGGCCAGCCTGTCGCCGTGCTGGGTCGCGCGGACCGCCAGCCACAGGGCCACCGACAAGGTTGTCACCGTGAGCGCGGCCGACACGGCCAGCTGGAGGTCGCCGGGCAGGAACAGGCACAAGGGCCCGCCGACCGCGCACAGCAAGGTGGTGCTGCGAAAGCTGATGTCGGTCACGCGGTCGCGCCTGGCTGCCGCCAGCCAGTGGCTTGCGCCGTAGGCGCCCAGGCCGGCGCACAGCGGGCCGATCAGCACCTGGGCGGTGTGAATCCAGTCGGTATCGGCCAGGTCCAGCAAGGCTTCGGGCAAACCGCTGAGCAACGCAAAGAACAGCCAGCTGGCGCTCAGGTAGATCAGGCTTTGCACGCTGGCCTGGCTGCGGCTGTAGATGGCATCCACCAGGGCCAGCAGCACCACCAGGCCGATGGAGCCGGCGGCGGCACTCCAGATGACGGTTTCGGCAGCGGTCATGGGCCGCGGCGCAGGCGCGCCGCAACGGCCCGGGCAGTTTGCGTGAAAATACCGACAGAATGCATCGCGCTGCTTCCTTCCATCCGGCTTCGTGCCACTCGCTGCGTGCCCGGGGATGCGGGCTGGCAACAGGGCGGCGTTCAAACCATTATGGGCCGATGCGCTGGCCAGGGGAAGTCATGGGATACACCAATGCCGCGCCAGCGGGCGACAGGATTTTTTCATGGGCATGAGCCGGCCGCTTCTGATCACCATGGGCGATGCGGCGGGGATTGGCCCGGAGATCATTGCCAGGGCCTTTGCCCACGCGCCCGCCGACCTCGCGGGCT
>CBFGNA010000186.1:0-5601 GCA_965650045.1 uncultured Polaromonas sp. | reverse complement strand
CTGGGGTGAATCTTCCAGGCAGTGGGGAGACTATTGACCTGCAGCAGCAGGTGGAATTTTTTGGCTCGCTCGGACAGCAGGACCGGGCCATAGCCTTGCTGCGCAAACACCTGGTGGGTAACGTCAAGACCAGCGCGCTGATTTACCTTGATCTGCTCGACCTTTATCACCAGACCGGCAACCGCAGCGAATACGAAACCCTGCGTGCCGATTTCAACCGGGTGTTCCACACCGAGATCGCTGCGTTTGACAACTATTCGGCGGTCGGCTCCAATGTCTCGGCCTACGAAGATGTGCTGGCCAGGATCGAGGCCGCCTGGCCGCGGCGCCGGGTATTCGACATCATTGACAACGCGCTGTTCCGCGAGCCTGGCAACCCTGCGGAAGTGCTGGACCTGGAAGCCTACCGCGAATTGCTGTTGTTGCATGCGGTGGCCAGGGAAATCATTGACCTTGAGGCTGAACCGCCCGACAGTGGAAACACCCAATGGCCGGATCTGTCCATGCAGCCGAGGTCATCGCCGCGGCTGGGACTGGACATTGACCTGGACGATCTCGCACCCGGTGACAACCCGGTCACCGTGCCAGGGCGGCGGGCCCGCCCGGCGCCTGCTGCCGCAAGCGCCCCTGCGCACAAGGAGCCGACAGTGTTCGATTCGCTCGTCGATTTTGACGATTACGACACCGGCTTCCGCCCGGACGACCTGGGCAGAAAATCCTAGAAACCGGCTACATGCCTGGCCGCAAGGGGCTCCAGCCAATGCGCAGCTGAAGCCGCAGCCCGGCCGATGGCATCTTGCGTACCCGGCGCGTCAACGACGCACTTGCAGGGCGCCGGGATTGACGATGTTGGTCGGCGTGCCCTTGATGAAGTTGACCACGTTGTCAAAGGCCGAACTGAAATACATCTCGTAGCTTTCCTGCTCGACGTAACCGATGTGCGGTGTGCAGATGCAGTTTTCCAGTCGCAGCAAGGCGTGACCCTGCAGGATGGGTTCTGACTCAAACACGTCCACGGCGGCCAGGCCCGGGCGTCCGCGGTTCAGGCCGGCAATCAGCGCCTCCGGCTCGATCAGCTCGGCACGCGAGGTGTTGACCAGCACGGAGGACGGTTTCATGCGCGCCAGGTCTTCGAGCGTGACCGCGCCACGCGTGTCGTCTGCCAGGCGCAGGTGCAGGGTCAGCACGTCACTTTCCTGGAAAAACTCGGCTTTGGACGAGGCCACTTCAAAACCATCGGCTTGCGCGCGCGAACGCGATGCCTGGCTGCCCCAGACCAGCACACGCATGCCAAAGGCGCGTCCGTAGCCGGCGACGATCTGTCCGACCTTGCCATAGCTCCATACGCCGAGTACCTTGCCCTTGAGCACCGAACCGACGCCGAAGTTGGCGGGCATGGAGGCATTTTTGAGGCCAGCCTGCTGCCAGGCGCCATGCTTGAGGTGGGAGACGTAATGCGGAATGCGCCGCATTGCGGCCATGATGAGGGCCCAGGTCAGCTCGGCCGGTGCGGTGGGCGAGCCCACGCCTTCGGCAACCACAATGCCGCGCTCGGTGCAGGCGCCGACGTCCACATGGTTGCCGACACGTCCGGTCTGCGCAATCATCTTGAGTTTGGGAAGCTTTTCGATCAATTGCCGCTGCAGATAGGTACGTTCGCGAATCAGCACGACCACGTCGGCATCCTTGAGCCGCACCGAAAGCTGGCCGATGCCCTTGACGGTATTGGTGTAAACCTTGGCCTGGTAAGCGTCGAGTTTGGCTGCGCAGGCGAGTTTGCGAACCGCATCCTGGTAGTCGTCAAGAATCACAATATTCATGCCGATATTGTGCCTGCAAGTTCCGTTGCGACGGGTCGAGAACGCCGCAAGATGTAGCAGAACGCAGCCGCTTTACCCGGCGAGATCCGGCGAGATCCGGCGAAGTCAGGCGAGGCCAGCCCGTTCATGATCACCGCCGGGTGAGCGGCTGGCAGGCCTTGCCGCGCTTCCAAACCCAAACACACGTGCAGAAGAACAGGGGGCCAGTCGTTCCATGCTGCCTCGCTGCCAGCCGACCGGCAGGGGCTTCAGGCTGCCAGTGCCGACGTGGCTTCTCTTTGTGCCATGCGGTCCAGTTCGGCGCAGACGTCGGCCATGCGGCCTGAAATCACCATACGGCCCGCGCAGGACGGGCTGATGCCCGCCTCAAACTCCCTGACCACCTTCAGGCGTCGCGGAGCGTTTATTCTGGCTTGCGATTGAAAGGGTTTTTGGCCTCCAGCCCGCATGGGCTGTGCGTCAGAGGCTACGTTTTTTATAGCGGATGCATCATTGGCCGCAGCGCGCCCGAAGGCATGGACGGGGCTGGGGGCAGGCATGTTGCGCGCTGCCGCAGCAGGACGGAACCCGGCAGCGAGGGCCTGCCAGGAAGCGACAAGCACAGAGAGCAAAGGTGAGCGTGAAAAACTGGCGATTCCCATGAGAACTCCTGAAAAGAGGTAACACAGGCAGGATTGAACAGAACATCCGCTAGAGCAGGGTGTTGGCCAGGGATTTGGCCAAACGCCCGCCACCTGCTGAGCGGCAACAAAGAGGCGCGGCACCGACGCCGGTGCTTGCGCGAACGCGTGGGCTACACCAGCATGGTGTTGCGTATCAGGCCGACCGCCAGGCCTTCGAGCTCGAAGGGTTCACCGGGTTCGACCACGATGGTTTTGAAGTCGGGGTTTTCCGGCAGCAACTCAATCAGATGCTTGTTGCGGCGAAAGCGCTTGACGGTGACTTCGTCACCAATGCGGGCCACCACGATCTGGCCATTTTTGGCTTCCTTGGCCTGCTGGACGGCCAGCAGATCGCCGTCCATGATGCCGGCATCACGCATGCTCATGCCGCGTACCTTGAGCAGGTAATCGGGTTGCCGCTGGAACAGGCTGCTCTCGAAATAGTAGGTGTGGTCCACATGCTCCTGCGCGAGAATGGGGCTGCCAGCGGCGACCCGCCCCACCAGTGGCAGGGCGAGCTGGGCCAGGCTTTGCAGGGGGAGGGAGAACTGCTTGATGCGGGACTCGTTGATGGAGCGCAGCGTGCCTTCGCGCAGGCGGATGCCGCGCGATGTGCCGCTGACCAGCTCGATCACCCCCTTGCGGGCCAGGGCCTGCAGGTGTTCCTCAGCGGCATTGGCGGACTTGAAGCCCAGCTCGTTGGCAATTTCCGCGCGTGTGGGCGGTGCGCCGGTGCGTGCGATGGCGCTCTGGATCAGCTCCAGAATCTGCTGCTGGCGGGCGGTGAGTTTGGGCATTTCCGAAAAATCATTGAGACTGCTCATGGCAAAAACTCCTTGGGGACACAACAGCCGGCGGGCACACGGTCAACAAAATCCAAAGCGATCACAGGCAGATAAGCCTGGGAATAAATCGGCAGAAGCTGTTTTAATATCCAGTAGCTGTATTTTCATCCAGTTTTTCAAGGAATGCAAGTGGCAGGCAACATCAAGCGTACAAAAATTGTGGTTCTGGGAACCGGGGGCACGATTGCCGGTACGGCAAGCCGGGCCGGCGACAACCTCGGCTATACCGCGGGGCAGGTGGCGATCAGCGACCTTGTGGCGGCGCTCCCGGCGCCCGCAGAAGGCGCCTGCGAGCTGATCAGCGAACAGATCGCCCAGATCGACAGCAAGGACATGGACTTTGCGCTGTGGCGGGCGCTGGCCCGGCGTGTTGCCCACTGGCTGGCGCAGGACGATGTGCGCGGCATTGTGATCACACATGGCACGGACACACTGGAAGAAACCGCCTGGTTTCTGCAGGCCACGCTGGCCCCGGCCAGGCCGGTGGTGCTGACCTGCGCCATGCGGCCGGCCACGGCGCTGGCGCCCGACGGGCCGCAAAACATGCTGGACGCGGTGGTTGTGGCTTCGCACGCGGGCGCCAGCGGCGTGGTGGCTGTTTGTGCCGGTGTCATTCACAGCGCCCTGGACGTGCAGAAGGTGCATCCCTGGCGCCTCGACGCGTTCAGCTCCGGCGATGCCGGTCCGGTGGGTTATGTGGAGGGCGGTCACCTGCGTTTGTTGAGAGATTGGCCTCCAACCCTTGTTGGGAAAGGGCAAGCAGCTATGGAAAAGATAGCGTTTGAGGAAAACGCGCCCAACTGGCCGCGTGTGGAAATTGTCATGAATTACGCGGGTGCCGATGGCCGTGTGGTGCGTGCGTTGATGGCGGACGGGGTGCAGGGGCTGGTGGTGGCCGGCACCGGCAACGGTTCGCTGCACCATGCGCTGGAAGCTGCCCTGCTGGACGCGCAGGCTGCGGGTGTACGCGTGCTTCGAGCCACACGTTGCCCGGAAGGGCGGGTGCTGGCCAAACCCGGCGACCAGTTGCCTCACTCAGAAGGCCTGAGCCCGGTCAAGGCCCGCGTGTCGCTGATGCTTGAATTGATGAGTTGATGAGGCCCAAGGGGCCTCGGGAGACCGGCCAGTGCATGATCACGCGTGCACCAGCGCGAAGTCCATGAAAAAAGCCGTCCATCGACGGCTTTTTTGATGAGTCGGCGAGACCTCAGGCGGCAAGGGCCTGGAAAGCGCGTGCGGTGATTTCATCAACACCGCCCATGCCGCTGATGGCACGGTATTTTGGCGCCGCGGCCGGTTCGGCCTTGGCCCAGCTGGAGTAGTAGTCCACCAGCGGGCGCGTCTGCGCGCTGTAGACCTCCAGCCGCTTGCGCACGGTTTCTTCCTTGTCGTCCTCGCGCTGGATCAGCGGCTCGCCGGTCACGTCGTCCTTGCCTTCGACCTTGGGCGGGTTGAACTTGACATGGTAGGTGCGGCCCGAAGCCGGGTGTGAGCGGCGGCCGCTCATGCGTTCGATGATGGCGTCAAAAGGCACATCGATTTCGAGCACGTAATCGAGCTTGACGCCTGCGGCCTTCATCGCGTCGGCCTGGGGCAGGGTGCGCGGAAAACCGTCAAACAGAAAACCATTGCTGCAATCGGGCTGGGCGATGCGGTCCTTGACCAGGTTGATGATCAGGTCGTCGCTGACCAGCGCTCCCGAATCCATCACCTTCTTGGCTTCGATGCCCAGCGGCGTGCCGGCCTTGACGGCCGCACGCAACATGTCACCGGTGGAAATCTGGGGGATGCCGTACTTCTGGCAGATGAAGGTCGCTTGCGTTCCCTTGCCTGCGCCAGGCGCGCCCAACAAAATCAGTCTCATGGATGTCCTCGGATTTTTATGAATCTGCGCGTGAGCGCGAGCCCGTCCCGGGGCGCCGGCGTCACGTTTTTCTTGTTCTCAAGGATAGCATGCGTCCCCTGACAGGGGCTTACACGAAGAGGCGGCGCACGCGTTCCAGATCCTCGGCCGTGTCCACGCCCGGGCCCGGCGCGTCGGCCGTGATGTGCACGGCAATGCGGTGGCCGTGCCACAGGGCGCGCAGTTGTTCCAGGGCTTCAAGCTGCTCCAGCGGCGCTTGCGGCAGGCGGGGGAAGTGGCGGAGGAAGCCGGCGCGGTAGGCGTAGATGCCGATATGGCGCAGCGGCGGCGGCAGGCTGCTGCCGTCGCCCCACCAGGCCTGGCCGCCGGCGTCGCGCGCCGCCGGGATCGCGGCGCGGCTGAAATACAGG
>CBFGNA010000185.1:0-5614 GCA_965650045.1 uncultured Polaromonas sp. | reverse complement strand
TCGTCCAGCTCAGGACAGGCCCTGTCCAGGCCCAGCCCTCTCCCCAGCGCCCCCTCGACAAGCTCAGGGCGAACGGTATGAAGCCAAGCGAATTGCTGATCGATGCCAAGGGCATCCACACCTACTACGGCGCCAGCCACATCCTGCGCGGCATCGACTTTTCAGTCGCGCGCGGTGAAACCATCGGCCTGATGGGGCGCAACGGCATGGGGAAAAGCACCCTGCTCAAGAGCATCATGGGCCTGGTCAAACCCCGCGCCGGCAGTGTGAGCATCACCGGCCAGCCCATGCTGGGCCGGGCGCCTTACGAAATTTCCCGCCTGGGCATTGCCTATGTGCCCGAAGGCCGCGGTATCTTCGGCAACCTCAGCGTGGTCGAAAACCTCAAAATGGCGGCGCGCGCCGGCACCCGCGGCCAGCGTGACTGGACCTATGAACGCGTGCTGGAGACCTTCCCGCGCCTGAAGGAGCGGCTGGGCCACGGCGGCCAGCAGCTCAGCGGCGGCGAGCAGCAGATGCTGACCATAGGCCGCGCGCTGATGACCAACCCCGATGTCCTGATCCTCGACGAAGCGACCGAGGGACTGGCGCCCTTGATCGCACGCGAGATCTGGCGCATCTGCGGCGTGATTCGCGAAAGCGGCATCAGCAGCGTGATCGTCGACAAGAACTGGAAACATGTCACGCATATCACCGACCGCAACCTCATCCTCGTCAAGGGCGAGGTCGTTTTTGAAGGCAGCTCCGCAGAGTTGCACGCCCGGCCTGAATTGCTGACCCAGTATCTCGGCGTCTGAGGCGGGTCGGCGTGTACCGGGGCGCTCCCCGGGAAGAACCTGAGGCAGCGCGCATCGACAAGCTGCATCCCGCATGGCATCATGACTTCCATCCGGGCACCCTGTCCGGCGCGGGCCCGGCAGGCGGCCATGGTGAACTGAAAGGTCGGATGCATGGGTTGGCCCTGGCAAATGGACGCATCCCTCCCGCTGGCGATGCGGGCGCCGGACCATGCACCGGCGTCGGCAAGACGGTCCGTGGCCTGGATGGCGGCGCTGCTGGTGCTGGCATCGGCGCTGGCGGTCGCGGCCGCCCTGGCTTACCTGCGCAGCGAGGCCCTGCGTTCCGGTGAAAAACTGACCCAGTCACTGGCGCAGGTGATTGAAGAGCAGACCACCCGAACCTTCCAGACCGTGGACCAGCGGCTGCAACTGGTGGCCAGCAGTCTGCAGATCATGCAGAACCAGCGCAGTGCAGACCCCGTGGCGGTGCGCGCCGTGCTGCGGGACCAGCTCGGCGACCTTCCCTTTGTCCGGGCAATTTGGGTGTTGGACACCGCCGGCGCCATTGTTTTTGATTCGGATGAAGGCAACCTGGGCACCAACCTGGCGGACCGGGAGTATTTTCAGGTCTATCAGCAGCGGCCGACGACCGGTTTTCATGTCAGCGCCGTGGTGCGCAGCCGCACCACCGGCACCTGGCTGATCAGCGCCTCCCGTCCTCTGCGCAACGCCAACGGATCGCTGACAGGCGTCATCGTCGCCGCCGTCGAGCCGCCCTACTTCGACCGGCTGTGGCGTGAGCTGGAGCTGGGCACGGGCAGTGCAGTTGCCTTGTTTCGCAGCGACGGCACACTGATGATGCGCAGCCCGATGGACGACAAGGTCATGGGCAAGACCTTCATCGACCTTCCGCTGTTTTCGGAGCTGCGCAAAGCGCCCACCGGAACCTACACCATCACCAGCACGTTTGATGTCCGCCTGCGACTGATCGCCTACCGGCGGCTGGCAGCCTATCCCGAACTGGCGGTGCTCGTGGGCGCCCAGCGCAGCGACATCCTGGCAGGATGGACGCGATTTGCCACCCTGGCCGGGCTGATCTGGCTGGCGGCCGCGGCCGGCGTGGGTGTCATGAGCACCTTGCTGTACCGGCAGTCCCGCCAGCGCGAACAGACGGAGCTGCGGTTTCGCGAGCTGGCCCAGGCCATGCCGCAAATCGTGTTCATCACCGATGCAGGCGGCCACATGATGTTTGTCAATGACCAGTGGACCCACGTCACCGGGCTGCCGGTGGAGGCGGCGAGAAACAGCGGCTGGTTCGAACGCATCCATCCGGAAGACCTCGAAAGAACCGCCGACGATTTCCGCTTCGCCATAGAGTCCGGCCAACCCATGCGCAACGAGCACCGCCTGCTGTACCGGGACGGCAGTTACCGCTGGCAACTGGCACGCGTCACGCCCAACCGCGACCCGCAGGGGCGGCTGGTGTCCTGGTATGGCACCTCGACCGACATCGACGACCTGAAGCAGGCAGAAACCGACATCACCGTCCAGGCCAGCCTGGTGCGAATGTCCGGCCAGCTGGCGCGCATGGGTGGCTGGGCGCTGGAGCTGCCGAGCCGGCGTTTCCTCTGGTCCGAAGAAGCCTCGCTGGTGCTGGAACTCCCGCCCGACAAGGCGCCCTCGCTGGAAACGGCGATTGCCCTGTGCGCACCACAGTCCCAGGCGCTGGCCAGCCAGGTCGCGCAGGCCTGCCTGGAAAGCGGCACACCTTTCGACGTCGAGGTGGAAATGATCACCGGCACCGGGCGAACCATCTGGGTACGTTCCATGGGGCGGGCGGTGTACGACGGGCAAGGCCAGATGATCCGCATGCAGGGCGCCTTGCAGGACGTCACGGACCGGGTGCTGGCGGAACGGGAGGTGCAGGCCCAGCTCGAAACCCTGCAGCGCGCCGCAGAAGCCGCTCAGGCCATCGCGCGGCACCACAACATGGATGCCATGATGCAGGAGGTCGCGGAGCAGGCCCGCGGGATCATAGGCGCACACCAGTCCCTGGTGAGCCTGACCCAGAACAGCGACTGGGCGCAGGCCATCACGGCGCTGTCGCTGTCCGACAAATATGCGGCCTATCGCGACCTGGTGGAGACACCGGACGGCAGCGGCATCTACGCCGTGATTTGCGAAACCAACCGGCCCTTGCGCCTGACCCAGGCCGAACTGGAGGCCCATCCCCGCTGGCGTGGTTTTGGCACCTATGCAGGCCAACACCCGCCCATGCGCGGCTGGCTGGCGGTGCCCATCACCAGCCGTGACGGCACCAACATCGGCGTGCTGCAACTGTCCGACAAGCTGCAGGGGGAGTTCACGCAGCAGGATGAATACGTCGCCACCGAGCTGGCGGAACTGGCCCAGATCGCCATCGAGAATGCCCAGCTGCTGGGCCAGGTGCGGGAACTCAACAGCGGGCTTGAAGAAAAAATCGCCCAGCGTACCGCCGAGCTGCGCCAGCAGGAGGCACTGTTCCGCGCGCTGGCCGAACAGGCACCCCATCCGATCTGGACACTGGACCCCACCGGTGCCGCCACCTTTGCCAGCCGCGCCTGGTACGAGCTTTGCGGCGGTGCGCCGCCCGACTGGCTCGGTCACGCATGGCTGGATCTGGTGCACCCGGACGACGTGGCTGCGCTGACGCGGCAATGGGAGGACGCCAGCAAGACCGGAAAGCCCTACACCGGCACACGGCGCCTGTGTGCCCAGGACGGCAATTACCACACCATGTCCTACCGCAGCTCGCCGGTCTTCAGCAACAGCGGGGAGCTGCTGTTCTGGGTCGGCATTGATGTGGACATCACCGAGCTCAAGGCGGTGGAAACCGCGCTGCGGATCTCCAATTCGGAGCTGGAGGCGTTTTCCTATTCCGTCTCACACGACCTGCGCGCGCCCTTGAACACGGTCGATGGGTTCAGCCGCCTGCTGGCCAAGGAGCTGGGCAGCGCGCAAAGCGCCCGTGTAGCGCATTACCTGTCACGCATTAAGGCCGGTGTACTGCAGATGGGGCAACTGATCGAGGGCCTGCTCTCACTGGCCCATGTGACGCGGCAGGCCCTGCACGTCAAACCGGTCAACCTGAGCCAGATCGCCCGTGAGGTGCTGGCCAGCCTGCACGAGCATTCCCCGCAGCGCCAGGTCGATGTCCGTGTGGCGCCTGGCCTGGCCGCGCAGGGGGACGCGCGGCTGCTGCGCGCGGTGCTGGAAAACCTGCTTGGCAACGCCTGGAAGTTCAGCGAGCGCCGCGAACGCAGCCTGATCGAAATGGGGTGGTCGGCCGAACAACAGGCGTTTTTTGTACGCGACAACGGCGCCGGCTTCGACATGGCCTTTGCCGACAAACTGTTCGGCACCTTCCAGCGCCTTCACGGCGCGTCGGAGTTCGCCGGAACCGGCATCGGCCTGGCCACCGTGGCGCGCGTGATCGCGCGCCACGGCGGACGCATCTGGGCCGAATCAGCGCCGGACCAGGGCGCCACCTTCTTCTTCAGCCTGCCGGCTGCGGCGTCCTGACTCCGCGCTATAGCAAAGGCCGGAGTTCGCGTGCGGCGTCCAGCAACAGCGGCAGCAAGTCCTCCTGCATGGCGCGCGCACCCAGACGCTGCGGTGAAGCGACGACGTTGAGCGCCGCCACCGTCTTGCCCTGCATGTTGCGCAGCGGCACCGCCAGCGCGTGCACGCCCAGTTCATGTTCTTCAACGGCCAGGCTGAAATCGTCGGCGCGCACCTGTTCGATGACGCCACGAAAAAGCCGCAGGTCAATCACCGTGCGTGGCGTCAGGCGCGGCAGCGAACGCCCCTTGAGCCATTGGGTCAAGGCGGTCTTGCCCATGGCCGCCAGCAGCACCCGTCCCGTCGAGGTGGCATGGGCCGGCAGGCGCGCGCCCAGGTGCAGCCCGTAGGCCAGCACACGCGTTGCACCGGGCGAGGCACTTTTCCACTCATAACCACTGCGCCCGACGATCACCACTTCGTCGCCGTCAAGCACCCCGGCCGAGAACGATTCCTGGGTCTGGGCGGCCAGGCGGTTCAGCGTCGGCTGGATGGCGCGCGGCAACCGCGCCGAGGCCAGGTAGCTGCCCGAAAAACGCAGCACCTTGGCGGCCAGCCAGAAGTAGCTGCCGTCGGTTTCCAGGTAACCCAGATGCGCCAGCGTCAACAGGTGCCGGCGGGCAGCGGCACGCGTGATGCCCGCGCGCTCCGCGGCCAGCGTGGCGTTCAGGCGCTGGCGCTGGGTATCAAAACTTTCCAGCACCGCCATGCCCTTGGCCATGCCTTCGATCATGTCGGCTTTGGCAATGGGCTTGCGGGTTTGCAGCTCGCCGGCGGTCCGGCTCGGTGGCGTGGAAATCGTGCTCATTGCGCGATCATCGCACAAACCGGCTTGATATCGTGCAGTGGGGCGCTCCGCCCTGCCCCACCGTCTGTTCAGCACGCGGCGCACCGCCTACGCTAGCGCATCAGCAATTTAGCAGACAAGTGGAGACAAAAGAATGCGTACCCAGGTAGCCATCATCGGTGCAGGCCCCTCCGGCCTGCTGCTCGGCCAGTTGCTGCACAAGGCGGGCATAGACGCCGTGATTGTCGAGCGCCAGAGCGGCGACTACGTGCTGGGCCGGATCCGTGCCGGCGTGCTCGAACAGGTCACCATGGACCTGCTGGACGAAGCCGGCGTCGGCGAGCGCATGCACCGGGAGGGCATGGTGCATGGCGGCTTCGACATGTTGTTCAAGGGTGAGCGGCACCGCATCGACATGAATCGCCTGACCGGCGGCAAAAACGTCATG
>CBFGNA010000184.1:0-5615 GCA_965650045.1 uncultured Polaromonas sp. | reverse complement strand
GATGGTGACCGGCGGTTTTGCGCCCAACATCGCCGGCTGGACCAAACCTTTTGCCGGCATGCTGGTCAGTTCGGGCGCGGCGCGCCGCCACAAGCAGGTCACCGACGCGGTGCATGCCGAGGGCGGCAAGATCGCGCTGCAAATCCTGCACACCGGGCGTTACGGTTACCACCCGCTGTGTGTGGCGCCTTCGCGCATTCAGAGCCCGATCTCGCCCTTCACGCCGCGCGAGCTCAGCGCTGGCGGCATCGAGCGGCAAATCCGCGCCTTCATCCGCTGCGCGCTGCTGGCGCGCGAGGCCGGCTACGACGGCGTCGAAATCATGGGCAGCGAAGGCTACTTCATCAACCAGTTCCTGGTGACCCACACGAATCAGCGAACCGATGACTGGGGCGGCAGTTATGCGAACCGCATGCGGCTGGCGGTTGAGATCGTGCGCCGCACGCGCGAAGCGGTCGGCCCGGACTTCATCATCATCTACCGTCTGTCCATGATCGATTTGATTCCCGACGGCAGCAGCTGGGAAGAAGTCGTGCTGCTGGCCAAGGCTGTGGAAGCGGCCGGCGCGACCCTCATCAACAGCGGCATCGGCTGGCACGAAGCGCGCGTGCCGACGATTGCGACTTCGGTGCCGCGCGGTGCCTTCACCTGGGTCACGAAGAAGTTGCGCGATGAGTTGCGCGCAGCGGGCCTCACGATCCCGCTGGTCACCAGCAACCGGCTGAACACGCCCGAAGTCGCCGAGCAGGTGCTGGCCGACGGCTGCGCCGACATGGTCAGCATGGCGCGGCCCTTCCTGGCCGACCCGGAGTTCGTCAACAAGGCGGCGCAGGGCCGCAGCCGTGAGATCAACACCTGCATCGCCTGCAACCAGGCCTGCCTGGACCACGCCTTCCAGGCCAAGATTGCCAGTTGCCTGGTCAACCCGCGCGCCGGGCACGAGCTTGAACTCGTCATCCGTGCCGCGCCTGCGCAAAAACGCATCGCAGTCATCGGTGCCGGCCCGGCTGGTCTGGCCGCTGCCACCACCTTGGCCGAACGCGGCCACAGCGTGGACCTGTACGACAGCGCCGAAAAAATCGGCGGCCAGTTCAACCTCGCCAAACGGGTGCCCGGCAAAGAAGAGTTTGAGGAAACCCTGCGCTATTTCACCCAGCGCATCAGCGCCACCGGCGTGCGCCTGCACCTGGGCACACGCATGGATGCGGCAGCGCTGGTCGCGCAGAAGTTTGACGAGGTGATCCTGGCCACCGGCGTCACGCCGCGCAACCCGCGCATCCCCGGCCAGGACCACCCCAAAGTGCTGAGCTACATCGACGTGTTGCTGGGCCGCGCGCCCGTAGGGCAACGCGTGGCGCTGATAGGCGCGGGCGGCATCGGTTTTGACGTGGCCGAGTTCCTCGTCACGCCCGCCGGCCACTCCACCGCACTCGACCTGCCGGCCTGGCTGGCGGAATGGGGCGTGGCCGATCCGGGCACGGTGCGCGGCGGCGTGGTGCGGCCAGCGCCAGAGGCACCGGCAAGGCAGGTCACGTTGCTGCAGCGCAAGTCCGGCAAGCTGGGCAAAGGCCTGGGCAAAACCACCGGCTGGATCCACCGCGCGGCACTCAAGATGAAAAATGTCGAGATGCTCTCGGGCGTCAACTACGAACGCATTGGTGACGACGGCGCGGGCGGGCTGGGCCTGTTCATCACATTTGGAGAGAAGAGCAGCGACGGCACGGTGATCAGCGTGGACAACATCGTGCTGTGCGCCGGCCAGGAACCGCTGCGCGAACTGCTGGAGCCTTTACGCGCTGCAGGAGTCAAAACAACGTTGATCGGTGGCGCCGACGAGGCGTCGGAACTGGACGCCAAACGCGCGATCAACCAGGGCACCCGGGTGGCCGCGGCCATCTGAACAGGCTGGCTACAGAAAACGCGGCAACACACCCGCCACCTGGGTCAGGAAGGCGTACTCCTCGTCATTGACAGGTCGCCCGGCCAGGTCGAAATGGCAGAAGGTGCCAAACAGCTCGCCGTTGGCGCGGGTCAGCGGCAAGCCCACATAACTTTCCACCACACCCTGGTAGCGATGGCCATCGAGGCGCTTGTCGCCGCCCGAGCTGGACGTGAGAAAACTGCCGTCGCGCAGGGCAAACTGGCAAAAGCTGTCGCCCAGGGGCACGGCCGCCAGATCCAGGTCGTTCAAACCCTGCTTGTCCACCATGTCAACCACGCGCAGCGTCAGCGCATCGAGCCGGTAAACGGCGGTAAACCGGTGCGGCACACGTTCATTGAGAAACTTCAGACCGGCGCGCAGGCCATCGGTGTGGAGCAGCTTTTCAAGATCGGAAAGGTTTGGGTTTTGGGACATGTTCTTGGACATGGAAAGCCAGCGGTCACGCTGCAACAGGTTGAAACATCCACCTTGCATGGTAATCGGTCCCGGCAGACCTGCGCGTAGGCCAGTTCCGACAGCCACGCAGCCTGCACCCCTGCGCAGGCCGCAGGGATGCAGGCGTAATTTTCAGCCATGGAATCTTCCATGTTTCACTGAAAGGCCACATCATGAACAAGGATCAAGTCAAAGGAAAAATCAAGGAAGTCGCCGGTGAGGTCCAGGAGCACACCGGCAGGGCCGTCGGCAGCGCCGAGCAGGAGGCCAAGGGCCATGCCCGCGAAATGGAAGGCAAAGTGCAGAAGGCGGCTGGCGATGTGAAGGAAAACGTCAAGGATTTCAACAAGCGTTGAAAACCGAAGCTTGAACAAAAAACAGGCCGGTTGATCCCGGCCTGTTTTTTTGAGCACGTCAGGGCTGCGCGGAGCTGCCCGGAGCCGCTAGACCCGGCGTCGGCGAGGCACCACGCTGAGCTGTGCCGCCGCCTTGCTGCCGGCTGGCAGCACCGTGACCTGCTGCTGGGCCAGGTCGATCAGCTGGTCGGCATGCCACACCTTGACGCGGCTGGCGCCGTCGGGCACACCTTCGAAGACGGCCACGCCCTCGGCATTGGTGAGCGCAGCCCAGGGGGATTCGCTGACATACACATGACCCCGCATGGAGGCGTGAAGGTGGCAACCGAGCAGCACCGGCCCCGCCTTGTCAAAGGTGGCGTCGGCGGTTTTGGCCGGTTTGCCCTCGGCCTTGCCATCCATGCGCAGCTCGAAGCCACCACTTGAGGCGCTTTCAAACTGCAGCACGCCAGCCGCCGAGGCCCGTACATGGTGCTCCCACGGATCGTTGTTGACAAAATGCGCCCTGGCGCCGGGGCCGACCAGCGCCAGCGCCGGCACAAAACGCATCTTTTCCTGGTTGATGACGATCTCCGTTGGCAATGCCACCTTGGGTACGCCTGCGGAAGCCGGGAAAACCACCACCACCGCATCGGGCACGGGTTTGCCTTCCCGGTCGGTCACGGTGACCTGCAACTGGCCCGCGGCCGCCGGCACCGCCGCCAGTGCCAGGCCGAGAAAAACCGCCGACAGGCCGGCGGCGAACACGCCCGGCCGCCCACAAAACAGGGTTGCGGAAAGTGCCTTCATTGGACGACGTGCCAGACCTTGTTGTAGTTGTCGCCGTATTTGTCACCCGGCTCCTGGTCTTCCGGCCAGGTGTACAGCGGCTTGCCCTTCCAGGCCCACTGCTTCTGGCCGTTGGCGCGCGTGACCAGGTTGAAGTCGCCGGCCGGCGTGTCGGTCGCCGCGGCCATGACCGGCGGCCACTTGACGGCGCAATCACCTTCACAGGCGGATTTGCCGCTGCCGGCCACGTCACGGTCAAAAGTGTAGACCGTCAAGCCTTTGGCATTGACCAGCATGCCGTCCTTCATCATCAGCGGTGCGGGCGTGCCCGACAGGGAGGCGCAGCCGGCGAGCACGGCCAGCAACAGGGCGGCAGGGCCCATCCATTTGTTGTTCATGAAAATTTCCTCGGGTGTCTGGTTGGTGGAATGAGCGTTGCAGGCATGCCTGCATCGAGACAAACAGCCGGAGGGAAGCATTTATTCCAGCATCCGTGAAATAAAAAATGAACCGGGCGGCAGCGCGTGGCAACGCAGGCCCGGGGCACCGCCCGAAAAACTGAACGCTCAGCCGCCTGCCAGCAGCCCGGCCACCGCAGCGCCGATGGCGAGCGAACTGGTGAGGCCGGGCGACTCGATACCGAACAGGTTGACCAGGCCTGCCACGCCGTGCTCACCCGGCCCCTGGATCACGAAATCCCGGGCGGGTGCGTCCGGTGGCTGGATCTTGGGCCGGATGCCGGCATAACCCGGCGCCAACGCGCCATCGGGCAGGGCTGGCCAGTACTTGCGGACTTCCGCGTAAAAGGCATCGCCACGCGCCGGATCCACCAGCAGGTCGTCGGCCGAGTCCACCCATTGCACGTCCGGCCCGAACTTGGCCTGGCCGCCCAGATCCAGCGTCAGGTGCACGCCCAGGCCCGCCAGGTGGCTGGCCGGGTCGGGCACCGGGTAGATCAGCCGGCTGAACGGCGAACGCCCGGATAGCGTGAAGTAATTGCCTTTGGCAAAGTGGGCCGGCGGCACGAAAGACGCGTCCAGCCCTTCAAAACGCGCGGCCAGTGTCGGGGCGTGCAGCCCGGCGGCATTGACCACGCTGGCGGTCTGCAGTTCGGTGCCGTCGTCCGCTACCAAAGTAATAGCACCTTGCGAACAACTGGCGTGGGCTAGAGGTGTATTGAACACCACGGCGCCGCCGGCATTCTCAAGGTCACCCTGCAGCGAGAGCATCAGCGCGTGGCTATCAATGATGCCGGTGCTGGGCGAGTGGGCCGCGGCCACGCAGCGCAGTTGCGGCTCCATCGCCTGCGCCTCGGCGGGGCTCAGCAGCACCAGGTCATGCACGCCATTGGCGGCGGCTTTCGCCAGGATGCCGGGCAGTTCTGCCGCCTGGGCATCGCCCGTGGCCACAATCAGCTTGCCGCAGCGTTGGTGGGCGATGCCGCGCTCGGCGCAGTAGTCATACAGCAGCTGTTTGCCCTCGACACACAGCCGCGCTTTCAGCGAGCCGGGCGGGTAATAAATGCCGGCGTGGATCACCTCGCTGTTGCGCGAACTGGTGCCGGTGCCGATGGCGTTCGCTGCCTCCAGCACCATCACCTCCCTGCCCTGCAGCGCCAGCGCGCGTGCCACGGCCAGGCCCACCACACCGGCGCCAATGACGACGCAATCGACCTGGTCCATGGCTCAGGCCTTCAGGCTGCGCGGATCCGTGGCCAGCAGCAACTGAACCAGCGACTGCAGGCTGGTTTTCAGGGGCGCAAACCCGTCAGTGATCTCCAGCGTTTCCTCGTTCATGTAGAGCTTGCGGTTGATCTCCAGCTGGATGCTGTGGCGCTGCTGCTGCGGCGCGCCGTAACGGCGCACCAGCTCCACGCCCTTGTAGGGGTGGTTGTAGGCCACGCTGTAGCCCAGGCCCCGAAGGTGTTCACAGACCCGCTGCGACAGCGCTGCAGCGGCGGTGGAACCGTCCCTGTCGCCGACCACGAAGTCGGCATGTGCCTCTCCCGGAAAATCCGTGGCGTTGCTGGAGGCAATGGCCGGCATGGAGTGGCAGTTGATGTGGATGCTGTAGCCGTGCCGCGCCTGGGCCGCGTCGATCGCCTGCGCCACCGC
>CBFGNA010000183.1:0-5629 GCA_965650045.1 uncultured Polaromonas sp. | reverse complement strand
CGCCACCACCACCACCGCCGCCCCAGCTTCCGCCGGAAGAGCCGCCGCCCCAACCCCCGCCGCCCCAGCCGGAGCTGCTGCTGCGGCCCGCAGGCGCCAGGCTGGCGACCAGCGCGAACAACATGCCGGCCAGGGCGGCAATACCGCCGATCAGCAGGCTGGCGGTGAAGAGCCAGGCGATCACGCCGACGGCGCCGCCGGTGGCCAGCGCGCCGAACTTGCGTCCCAGCATGCCCGACAACAAACGCCCGCCGATGGGAACGGCAAAAAACAGGAAAACCGCCAGATCGGTCCATTGAAAGCCGGGGGCTTGTTGGCCGGACGCGGCCTCGGCCTCAGGCAGGGGCAGGTTCTCGCCGCTGATGCGCGCCATGATCTGGTCGGCGGCCGCATTGAGGCCCCCGGCAAAATCGTTCTCGCGAAAGCGGGGCGTGATGGCGCGGTCAATGATCTGCCGCGCGGCCAGGTCGGGGATGGCGCCTTCCAGCGTCTTGGCGGGGGCGATGCGCACCTTGCGGTCGTTTTTGGCAACCACCAGCAACAGGCCGTCGCCCACCTCCTTGCGGCCGATTTTCCAGAGATCACCGGCGCGCTGGGTGTAGTCGGTGATGTCTTCCGGCTGGGTGCTGGGCACCATCAGGATCACGATTTGTGCGCCCCTGGATTTTTCAAAGGCTTCGAGTTTGGCTTCCAGCGCCTGCTTTTGCGTGGCGTCGAGCGTGCCGGTGGTGTCGATCACGCGGGCCGACAGCGGCGGGATCGCCTGCAGGTCCTGCGCTGCCACACCGCCCGTCCACAGGCCCAGCAGCAGCCCGGTGGCCGCCACTGCGCGGGCGATGAAAGCTTGCAGCATGAAGGCCCGGCTGAGCGCTTATTTTTTCTCGAAGTTGACGGCCGGCGGCGTGCTGATCTGCGCCTCGTTCTGCACGCTGAAGTTGGGCTTGACCTTGTAGCCAAAGATCATGGCCGTCAGGTTGTTGGGAAAGCTGCGCGCCAGCACGTTATAAGCCTGCACCGCCTGGATGTAGCGGTTGCGCGCGACGGTGATGCGGTTTTCGGTACCTTCAAGCTGCACCCGCAGGTCCTGGAAGCCCTGGTTGGCCTTGAGGTTGGGGTAGTTCTCGGTGACCACCAGCAGGCGTGACAGGGCCGAGCTGAGCTCGCCCTGCGCCGCCTGGAATTTCGAGAAGGCCGCCGGATCGTTGAGCGTCTCCGGTGTGACTTGGATGGACGTCGCCTTGGCCCGGGCTTCCACCACCTTGGTCAGGGTGTCCTGCTCAAAAGCCGCCTCGCCCTTGACCGTGGCGACAATGTTGGGCACCAGATCCGCGCGCCGCTGGTACTGGTTGAGCACCTCGGACCAGGCCGACTTGGTCTGCTCATCCAGACTCTGGAAATCGTTGTAGCCGCAGCCGGTCAGCAGCACGGCGAGTGTGGCCGCAAACAGCCCCTTCAGAAAACGCAATTTCATGGCAAGCTCCCAAAAGCAAGCTGCAACACTACCATAGTCATATGCCGATCAACGTCATCCATTCACCCGTGTCCAGCCCGCTGCAGGCCCTGCGGTCGGCACTGCGGCCGGCCGCCACCGGTGGACTGAGTAAACCCGGCTTGCTGGTGGCGGGGGCGACCGGCGCGCTGGGCAGCGAGGTGCTCCGCCGGCTCGCGGGCAGCGGGCGTTTTGCCCAGGCCCAGGTGCTGGCGCGTGAACCGATGACCACCGCGCTGGCCCAGGTCGGGATCGTGCTGGCGGGCGGTGCAGACATCGCCGCCTGGCCTGTATGCCCGGTGCCAGTCCACACCGGCGTGGTGATGTTTGAGCCGCCGCGGCTGTACCACGACCGAGAGCGCGCGCTCTGGACGCCCGAGCCGGCGCAGTTGCTGCCCCTGGCGCAATGGTTCCGGCGCTGCGGCGCGCAGACCCTGGCGGTGGTGTTGCCGCACGCCCAGGGCAGCCTGCCGCAGGCGCTTTGGCACGGCCTGGCCAGCATCGACGAGCAGGCGGTGGCGGCGCTGGGTTTTGAGCGCGTGCTGCTGCTGCGCTCCGCGCAGAAGCCGCGTCCCGCGCCGGGGCGGCCTCTTCCCGAAAAGCTCGCGGCCTGGATGCTGTCCGTGACGAGCTACATGATCCCGGCGTCATCCATGCCGGTGCGGCCTGCCCGGGTGGCCGAGTTCGTGGAGGAGGCCCTGCGGGAGCTGCCGGCGGGCACCCATGTGGCGGCCCCAGAGCTGCTGTGGCAAGCCGGGCAGGCGGCCGACATCCGCAGTGTGGTCAGGGCGTGGCTTAATACTGCAAGCGCATCCAAAACAGAACAGAACGCGTACTCCAGCGAATGAAACCATGCGAGCTCCCAAAGTTCCACCCGCCAGCAGCGGCAATGCCGACGACATCGAGGCGGCCTTCTACGAGGCACTGCAAAACGCCGATATCGACAAACTCATGGCCTGCTGGGCGGATGAGGACGAGATCGTGTGCGTGCATCCGGGCGGGCCGCGCCTGATGGGGCCCGGGTCCATTCGCGCGGCCTTCGATGCGATGTTTGCCAACGGCAGCATACGGGCTTACGCTGAAAAAATCCGCAAGGTGGAAACCATGAGCGCCAGTGTGCACAGCGTGCTGGAGCGCATCGAGGTCATGACCGAAGAAGGCCCGCGCCACGCTTACGTGATCGCCACCAACGTGTATCACAAGACCGCCGAGGGCTGGCGCATGGTGGCCCACCACACCAGCCCCGGCACACCGCGGGAAATGCAGGAAATCTCGGACAGCCCGCAGGTGCTGCACTGAACGCGCCGGCTGTGCCTACCGCCATGTCTTACCAGGCGCCCTGGTGGTTGCCCGGCGGCAACCTGCAGACCATTTATGCGGCGCTGCGTTCGCAGCGTTACCTCGCCGAGGCGCCGACCTTCCGGCGCGAGCGCTGGACGACGCCCGATGATGATTTTGTCGATGTCGATTTTGCCGAGCATGCCAGCAGCGCGGCTGCACCGCTGCTTGTTATCTTTCACGGCCTGGAGGGCTCATCGGCCAGCCACTATGCCGAGGCTTTGGCCGATGTTGCGCGGGTGCGCGGCTGGGCTTGCGCCGTGCCGCATTTTCGGGGTTGCTCGGGCGAACTCAACCGCGCGCCGCGCGCCTACCATTCGGGCGATTTCGAGGAGATCGACTGGATCCTGCGGCGGTTCCGGCGCGATCATGCCGGGCCGGTGGTGGCCGTGGGCATTTCGTTGGGCGGCAATGCGCTGATGCGCTGGGCCGGTGAGGTTGGCAGCGCCGCCGCCGGCGTGGTCAGCGCCGTGGCCTCGGTCTGTTCGCCGCTGGACCTGGCCGCCAGCGGGCATGCCATCGGCCGGGGGTTCAACCGCCTGGTCTATACGCGCATGTTCCTCAGCTCCATGGTGCCCAAGGCCATGAAAAAGCTCGAACAGCACCCCGGGCTCTTCAGTGCCGAAGCACTGCGGGCCGCGCGTGACCTGTATGCCTTTGACAACATCGTCACCGCGCCACTGCACGGTTTCAAAAACACCGAAGACTACTGGGCGCGCGCTTCGGCCAAACCCCACATGCGGCGCATTGCGGTTGCGGCGCTGGCGCTCAATGCGCTCAATGACCCGTTTGTGCCAGCGGCCAGCCTGCCGCAAGCCGGCGACGTCAGCGCGGCGGTGACGCTGTGGCAGCCGCGCCAAGGCGGCCATGTGGGCTTTCCGTCCGGGCCCTTTCCCGGCCACGTCCGCGCCATGCCCGAGGCGGTGTGCGGGTTTTTCGCCGCACAGCTCTAAGGAAGTGCTGAACAAGCCCCCTGCGGCCCGCGATCAGCCGGGCTCGGGCGGTCTGCTGCGTTGAATCTCTTGCCAATAGCCAGCGATTGGCTGCGAAATCCGCCTTGCATCCCATCCCGATCCGACTGCCGCACCTCCTCAAAGACTTATTCAGCGCTTCCCGGGCAGAATGAGGGCATGGATGACATTGTTCGACAGGCCATTGCCAAATGGCCCAATGTGCCCGACTGTTACGGCTGGCTGGGCCTGGATGCGCGTGGCAACTGGTACATGCGCGACGATCAGGCGCAGGCGGCCGGTCCGTTTGCGGGCGGCCCGCCGGCGGCCAAGGGCTCGCTGCTCAAACACGACAAGCTGATCGACTTCATCGCCCGCAACTACGAAAGCGACAAGGCCGGGCGCTGGTTCTTCCAGAACGGCCCGCAACGCGTCTATGTGGAGCTGGAAGCGACGCCCCTGGTGTGGCGCATCGGCAATGCCCCCGACTACGCCGTGACGGCACACACCGGTGAGGCCGCGCGGGTCCAGCGCTGCGTGCTGGATGAGCATGGGCGCGTTTATCTGGACACCCACCTGGGTTTTGGCCTGGTGCATACCCAGGACATGCTGCAGGCCGCCGAAGCCATCGAGCAGGGGCTGTGGGTGCCGCAGGACGCATCGGCCAGCAAGCTGCCCCAGCGTTTCGGCTATGTGCGCAGCCCGTTTGCGACGCGGTCACAGACGCCCTGATGCTATTAAATCAATAGCTGCTTGCACCCGCCGGATAAGGGCTGAAAGCCAATTTGATCATGAAAAAAGCCGGTAAGCGACCGGCTTTTTTGCAGGCTGCGCGCCTTTATTTGGCATTGCTCACCATGTATTGCACGACCGCCTTGATCTCGGCATCGGTGCCGGTGGAGCCGCCCCGTGGCGGCATGGCCCCCTTGCCGGCGATCACGTGCGAGACCAGAGTATCGACGCCCTGGCCCACGCGGGGTGCCCAGGCGGCCTTGTCACCCAGCTTGGGTGCACCGGCCACACCGGAAGCATGGCAGGCCGCACAAGCCTGCGTGTAGAGCGCCGGAACGGCACCGGCTGCGGAAGCTGCCGCCGGCGCTGCGGTCTGCTTGTTGGCAGCCGCCACGGCCGCCAGCACTTCGGCAGAGGGGGCTGCAGGGGCTGCGCTGTCCGCCGGGGCTGCAGCCGCTGCAGCGGCACGCTGGGGCTCGGGGAAGTTGGCACCGCCGGCATTGGCCATGTGGACCACGGCGCGGCCGATTTCAACGTCGTCAAAATCGCCGCCGCCCTGCGGACCCATGGCGCCCTTGCCCTTGAGTGCGGAATTGAGCAAGGCCTCATAACCCGCCTTGATGCGCGGACCCCAGGCGGCAGCGTCGCCGAACTTGGGTGCGCCGGCAACGCCGGTGGCATGGCAGGCAGCGCATTGGGCAGCAAACACCTCGGCGCCGGCTTTCAGCGGGCGATTGGCATCACGAATTTCGACGGTGCCGATTTTCTGGATGCGCTGGGCCACTGCTTTTTCCATGTCGCCCGCACCGGCGGCTGGCCGGCTGTCTGACGTGACGAAATACACGAGCGCAATGATGCCGAAAATTGGGATGACAAAAGAAAAGAAAATTGCAGCCAGCAATTGCTGCGGCGTCTTGATGGGGCCAGAGTGGTCTTCTTCGTGGGCCGTCGTTTGATCGTTTGCGCTCATGGCTTCCTCAAAAAGCAGAAATCGGGTGACTAAAGCAACTCATATTCGACAACCTTTGATTATAGCTGCGGCCTCCCGCGGCAACGAGGACGCTGCCCCCGGCTGGTAGAATCCACTGACTTCCACAGGACCGGGCCCAAGGCCGGGGCC
>CBFGNA010000182.1:0-5640 GCA_965650045.1 uncultured Polaromonas sp. | reverse complement strand
CTTGCTCAGCAGCGCGTTGGTGCGGTCCAGCGTGAGCATCAGCTTTTTGGCTTCGGCCTCATTGCCCAGCAGCACACCCAGGGCGCCGCCGGGACCGTTGAGCCGTTCGGTGAGCTTTTGCACATTACCCAGGCTGGCGGCCACCGCGCCCTCGCTGGCCGTCAGGCCGTTGAGGTTGTCGATGAGTTCCTTGGCCGCCGCAATCAGCTTGGGCACCTCGGCCGCCGTGTCGCCGCGCAAGACCTCGCGCACCGCGCCATCGGGCAGCGGCGGATCCTTGAGCAAGCCGCTGTAGGCACGGATGTTGGTACTGCCCACCAGGCCGCGGACCAGCGTGAACACGCTGGAAGTCCGCAGCCAGTGCGCGTCACGCGTGGGCACATCGATGATGATGCGGGCCTTGCCGTCTTCGGCCAGCTCGATGCGGCGCACCCGGCCGATGGGGAAACCGGAGAAGGTCAGGTCCATGCCGACCACCACACCCTCGGAGTCGTCAGACACCAGCACCAGCTTTTGCGTGCTTTCAAACAGGCCGCGCGCGTACAGCACATACAGGGCTGAACCGATCACCAGCGCCGCCATGAACACCAGCAGCAGGACCGCCTTGAACTCCAGATTGGCCACCGGCGGCGGTTGAAGCACCTCGTCGACCGGCCGCGGCGCAGCGCCTGCCGCAGGGGGAGTGTCGGTCGGATCGTTCATGGTGTCGGGTTTTTCATGGGAGGGTCGGCGCCTTCAATAATAGTTGCCCACCAGGGACAGCACCTCGATCAGCAGGATCACGGCAAACATGCGCACCAGCATGCGCAGCTCGGCGCTGGTGCGAAGGGATGGCCCGGTCGGGTCGTACATGGCTGAAGCCATGGGGATCAGCGACACCGCCAGGCTGAAGAACAGGGTCTTGAGCAGGAAGATCAAGGTGACCTCGGGGTTGAAGACCTGACCAAACAGGCGCGTATAGATAGCCACCCCCGCCAGCGTGAAGCCGTAAACCGCCAGATAGGCCATCACCAGCGCCACCACACAGCTGAGCGCCGCCAGCGTGATGGTTGAAAAAATGCCGGCGGTCACGCGTGGCAGCACCTCGTGGCGCACCGGGTCCACGCCGCGCAGCTGCAGGGCATCGAGCACGCCGTTGCGGCGAAGTTGCGCCAGTTCCACGCCGCTGGCAATGGCCGAACGCAGGGCGACAAACATGGCCGCTGTCAGCGGGATCAGCTCCAGCACCAGCACCCGGATCACCACCTGCAGCGCGTACTGCGACAGCCCGTAGCTGATGGCGGTCACGATCACGATGCGCGTGATGACCACGGTGATCAAGGCACACATCAGGGTGAAGCCCAGCAGGTTGGGCGCGGTGTTGCGGTAGATGTGTCCGGCCAGCACGCGCCGGCTGGGCCGGGTGTAGCTCGACGGCGACAAGGCCAGCACCAGCACCATCGCCCCCAGATACACCAGCCGGCCCCAGCCCAGCAGCCAGGTGCGCGCCTGGTGGCCCAGCAGGGCCAACACGGCAAACCAGGAAGTGGCGGGCGTCCGGGGCGTCATGGCGGGGGATTCAGCAGCCGCGCTGCTCAGCTGACCGGCCCCTGATCCAGCGGCAGGGAGCCGTTGGGAATGCCGCCCACCAGTTTGAGCCGGGCCGCGGCGCTGGCAATGCCCAGGCGGTCACCCAGCCACAGCGCCAGCACATAAGCCCGGTAGTCCGGGTGCCAGTCGGCGGCCTCTTCAAGCGCATCCAGCGCGCCGCCCACACCGTCCAGCGCCTGCACATGCGCGGCAACCTCCACCGCGAGCGTGCAGGTGGTGTTGAGCACCCGGTCGAAATCCTCGTCTTCGGGCGTCAGGGCGGTGACGCCGAAAAGCTCAAAAACCCGCGAGATCGAGGCCGCAGATGCCGGGTCCAGCGATTCCACGCCGGTTTGCGGGTCCAGTGTTTTTTCAGCCGGGAAAGCGGCCTGCTCCACCGCGGCCAGCAGCTCATCGCGAAATAACACGCTCATGTCCGGATCTCCAGAAGCTTGTTTGAAATGTTTTGAAATAGATTTGAGATGGGTTGGCGGTGGCGAACGCGCCGGCGGCGCGACACCTTCCGCAGTTTAGGCGATGCCAGCAGCCAACCGGGCGCCCGGCCTGCGGCTCTCAGGCCGTCAGGGTGCGGCAGTAGTCCAGAAAGCGGTCCATTTCCGTGCCCTTGTCGAACACGGCATCGGCCCGCAGCGCCAGGCATTTCTGGCGCATCTCGTCGTTGAGCTCGCCGCTCAGCACGACCACCCGCTGGTTCGGCCGCCGGGTGGTGCACCAGCTCAGCGCCCCGACACCACTGCCTTGCCGCAGATGCAGATCAACCACCGCCAGGTCCCACGCGCCATCGTTGGAAGACAGCCAGTTGGTGGCCGAAATTTCGTTGTCCGCATAAAAAAGCACGTCCACCGACGGCATGTCGCGCAGCGCATCCACGATGATGTTGCGCAGCACCACATTGTCTTCAATGATGAAGACCCTCAGTGGACGGGTCTGTCCCGCCGCGGTGCCTTCTGCCGGACTTGTCGCGTTGCTGTTTGTGTTGGTCTGCATGGGACTGAGTGTAGGCGCATGTCGCAGCGCTACCTCTGGTTGAAGCGGTACACCGGTTTGGGCGTCCAGGGTCTGGCGACCTGCTTGCCCAGCTGCGAGCCGGGCGCGAACGGCCACGCCCTGCTGGCTGGCGCTGCGCCATCGCCGTTCTGCGGGCAATTGTCCTTGCCGGTGTTTTCCTGCTTTGACGTCTTGGACGTATCGGGGGATTTACGCATGATGTTCCTTTCGTGCGGGTTCCAATCAATCAGGCTTGAGGGCCACGAGGCCCACCGCCGCGATCCGGTCTGCTTGCCGGTACACCGGACGCTCCAGTTCCTCCCCGAACACATCCGGGTCAATTTCTGCATAGGTATAACTACAGCCGGCCTGCCCGAGAAACGGCTCCATCTCCCGGATGAAATGATCGACACCATCGACCATCGCCACCCCGGTGTAGAAAATCAGACGCCCCCCGGGCGCAAGCCGCTGCAATGCCTGCGCGGCGATCTTCACGCCCAGCGCGCGGCCCAGGTCAGCGCCGCCATCACGGTAGGCGCGCGCTTCGTCGTCCTGCAAATAAGGCGGGTTGCACAGCACCACGTCAAACACGCCGGCGAGCTGCGACAGCGCATCACCAGCGGCAAGTTCGGCCGGCACACCGGCAGCGGCCGCATTGACCGCGGCGTACTGCAAGGCCAGCGGATTGATGTCATTGAGCGTGACCCGGGCGCCTACACACAGGCGTGCCGCAAGCACGCCGCCGGCGCCGCTGCCGCATCCCACATCGACAATACGCAGCGGGCGATCCAGCGTCGCTGCGGGACTGGGCGGCAGATGGCCACGGATCAGATTCAGGAAGCGGTAGGTGTCGGGGCCCAGAAACACTGCATCGCGTTCGACGGTGGGAAACGCCGAGTGAACAAACAAGTCCTCGTCAACACTGGCCACGCGCACCCTGCTGCGATACAGCGCGCGGGCTTGATCACACTGAACAATGCCCACGTCCGTCAGCGCCGCCAGAAGATCTTCGGGCAACAGGGCTTGAACGGCAGAAGCGCCCAGCGGCAATGACCAGCCGAACATGTCGCGCAACGTGCTGCCCGCCGCTCCCTGACGATTGGCCAGCACCCGGGCATGGGTCACAGGCGTGACGGTGGTGAAAGCATAGGCCTGGGCGCGAAGGTGTTGCAGCAGCATCCCCAGCGCGGACGCGACAGCACCGCCTTCGGTGGATAGCGGCATCAAAACCCTGCGCGGCCAGCCGCGCCGTGAATAAACCTGAACACATGTTCTCCCGAGGAAAGCCTGACACCGCCGCGCGCGGGATCAAAGACTGTCCAAGCCGGAGAGCTTAGGACGCGGGTTTTCCCGCCCCTGTAGGAATTGGATGAAGATCAGGTAGGTGTGGTCACGGCCTGCATGCCCGCCGCGCATCAGGCATTAAATTGCCGCTTGGCCCTTGCAGGACGGGCGTGTCAAGCTATGAAATTCGTAGCAAGACACTGTCGCTGCGGTCCGGCTGTCAGGCGTCCCAGCGGGCCATTTCCTCGCCGAGCCGGACAGCGCCGCCTGGCGCCCAGGCCGGATTGAACCGGCAGGGCCCCTGCGGGAACAGCAACACCACGGTGGACCCGAGCAGGAACCGGCCCATCTCGTCGCCCTGCCTGAGCGCCACCGCCTGTCCCTCGTAATGCCATTGCCGCACGTCGCGGGTTCTGGGCGGGTTGACGACACCATGCCAGACCGTAGCCATGCTGCCGACGATGGTGGCCCCGACCAGCACCAGCACAAACGGGCCACGCGCCGACTCGAACACGCAAACCACGCGTTCATTGCGCGCAAACAGGCCGGGTACGCCGCGCGCTGTCGCCGGATTCACGGAGAACAGCTCACCCGGCACATAAATCATGCGCGTCAGGCGCCCGTCCGTGGGCATGTGGATGCGGTGGTAGTCGCGCGGACTGAGGTAAATCGTGGCAAAACTGCCGCCGTCAAAACGCGCAGCCAGCTCGCGGTCGCCGCCGACCAGCGCTGTCGTGGAATAGTGGTGGCCCTTGGCCTGGAAGATCTGGTCGCCCTCGATGGCGCCGAACTGGCTGATCGCGCCGTCCACCGGGCAGACCAGGTCCGCCGCGGCCAGCGGCCGTGCACCAGGCTTCAGGGCCCGCGTGAAAAAATCGTTGAAACTGGCGTAGCGGGTGATGTCCGGCTCGGCCGCCTCGGCCATGTTCACGCCGTATTTGCCGACAAACCAGCGAATGATCGCGGTGGTGATGGCACCTCCGCGCATGGACGCAATGGACCGGCCGAACTCGGTGATCGCCCGTTTGGGCAGCAGGTATTGCAGCAGGACTTCAGATCGTTCGGACACGCAGGCTCACTTGGTCGGGAAAGCAGTCATTCTATCGAGGCCACCCGGGCGCCCTTCACTGCGGCTGCAGGCGTATCAGCCGGCCTTGCGCACTGTCGGTCAGCACGTACAGCAGCCCATCCGGGCCCTGGCGCACATCGCGGATGCGGCCGGCGCCTTCGAGCAAGTTGTGTTCGCTGACCACCTTGCCACTGAATGGCTGCGCCAGCTTGATACGCTTGAGGTAGCCGAACTTCAGGGAGCCGACAAACAGGTTGCCCTGCCAGGCCTTGCCATAGCGGTCGCTGCTCAAAAACGCCATGCCGGAAGGCGCAATCGACGGCACCCAGTAATGCAGCGGCTGCTCCATGCCGGGCTGGCTGCTGCGGCCATCGCCGATGGGACCGCCGCCATAGTTTTCGCCATAGGTGATCACCGGCCAGCCGTAGTTGCGGCCCGGCTGCGGCAGGTTGATCTCATCGCCGCCCTGGGGTCCGTGTTCATGCGTCCACAACAGTCCGTCCGGTGACAGCGCCGCGCCCTGCATGTTGCGATGACCATAGCTCCATATCTCGGGCAGCGCACCGGCCCGGCCCACAAAGGGGTTGTCTCTGGGCACGCTGCCGTCCTTGTGGATGCGAACCACCTTGCCGTGGTGGTTGTCGAGCTTTTGCGCATCCTGCATGCGCGAATACCGTTCGCCCAGCGTCAGGAACAGGGTGCCGTCGGCT
>CBFGNA010000181.1:0-5651 GCA_965650045.1 uncultured Polaromonas sp. | reverse complement strand
AAGGCCACCAGGTGCTTTTGCGCTTTTTGGCAAACAGCCAGCCCGCCACCGCAAGCAGCGGCAGGGTGAGGGCCAGGCGGTAAAGAAACACCCGCAGTTCCTGCGCGCGTTGCGCGGCCTGCCATTTTTCCTGCGCAACACGTTCCAGTTCGGCAAGACGTTCGCGTGTCCCCGCCGCGCCCTGGCGGGTATCCAGCGCTTTTTGCTGCTGCGCCTCCATGGCAGCGAGCGCCTGACGTTCGGCGGCCTTCAGGCCGTCCAGTGCGCGCGTTCGCTCCAGCAGTTCCGGGTCCTGGTCGGCCCGCTCGGTGGCGCGCCGCGTCGCCAGCCAGTTGCTGAAAGTCTCGCTGGCCGTGCGGGAATTCGCTTGCGCCACGCGGTGCCTGAGCCGGGTTTGCTCCAGCGCCTCATCGGCCTCGCGGCCCTGGCGCTCCGCCAGCTTGAGCGCCTGGCGCAGTTGCGCAGCAGCCGGCTGTTCAATGAAGTCATCCAGGCTCAGGCTTTTTTCGACCTGCGGCAAGTCGCCCACCAGCGTGCCTCCCAGGCCGATCAGGAACGCAGCAAACACCAGCGCCACCAGCCAGAGGCCGCGCTGAAACCACTTCTCGGAAAGACGCAAGGCTTTGCTCATGATGACTCCCTTTTTTTCAACACCCCACCGGCGTTCAAAGCTGCTGCAAGGCCAGCACACTCTGGCGGAGTAGGTCGGGTTGCGCCTGCCCGGGCGGGATGGCCGGCCCGATGTCCAGACCCACGCGGCTGAAGAATCCGCGCCGGAATGGCCGCACCATGGCGCCGCCTTGCTCGATGCGGCTGAAAAACGAGCCCCATAGATTGCTCAGCGCCATCGGAACCACCGGCACCGTGAGGCCGTCCCGCCCGGCATTGTCGAGAATCTTCATCAAGCCGCCCTTGAAGTCCTGCAGCGTGCCGTCCCGGGTAATGCCGCCTTCCGGAAAAATGGCCAGCAAATCACCTTCGCGCAATACCTTGGCCGCCGCTTCAAACGCGGCCTCGTAGGCCACCGGATCTTCGGCACGCGGTGCAATCGGAATCGCTTTGGCCAGCCCGAACAGCCAGCCGAGCACCGGCATTTTGAAAATGCGGTGGTCCATCACGAAATAAATCGGGCGCGGGCTCGCCGCCATCAGCAGCACCGGATCAATAAAACTCACATGGTTGCACACCAGCACGACCGCACCCTTGACCGGAATGTTCTCATCCCCCCGCACCTTGAAGCGGTAGATGCAGCGCGAGGCCACCAGCGCCACGAATCGCAGCAGGTATTCGGGCACCAGCATGAAAATGTAAAAGGCCACCACGGCATTGGCCAGACCCACAAAGAGGAAGATCTGCGGGATGCTGAAGCCTGCGCCCAGCAGCGCCCCAGCCAGCATGGCGCTGACGATCATGAACAGCGCATTGAGGATGTTGTTGGTGGCAATGATGCGGGCACGGTGCGTGGGCTGGCTGCGCAACTGGATCAGTGCATACATCGGCACGCTGTAGAGCCCCGCGAACAGGCTGAGCAGGGCCAGGTCCAGCAACACCCGCCAGTGCGCGGGCTGGGCCACGAAGGTCGCCACGCCCATCAGCGCAGACGGCGGGAGGGCGCGCGATGAAAAATAAAGATCTACCGCGAACACGCTCATGCCGATGGCACCCAGCGGCACCAGGCCGATTTCGACATGGCGCCGGCTCAGCACCTCGCACAGCAGCGAGCCGGTCGCGATGCCGATGGAAAAAACCACCAGCAGCAAGGAGGCCACCCGCTCGTCACCATGCATGACCTCCTTGGCAAAACTCGGGAACTGGCTCAGGAAGACGGCGCCAAAAAACCACATCCAGCTGATGCCCAGCATGGAGCGGAACACCACGATGTTGTCGTGGGCCAGGCGCAGGTTGCGCCAGGTTTCGGTCAAGGGGTTCCAGTTGATCTTCAAGCCCGGATCGGTGGCCGGCGCGGCAGGAATGAACTGCGCCACCAGCCGCCCGGCCAGTGCCAGGGCGACGCAGGACGCCGCCACATACAGCGGCCCGCTGCCAGGCACAGACACCAGCAGCCCACCCACGACGTTGCCCAGCAAAATAGCCACAAAGGTGCCCATCTCCACCATGCCGTTGCCACCCGTCAGTTCACGCTCGTTCAGGGCCTGCGGCAGGTAAGCGAATTTGACCGGGCCGAACAGCGTTGAGTGCACCCCCATCAAAAAGGTGCAGGTCAGCAAGAGCGGGACCTTCAGGTTGACGCCCCCGGTAAGAAAGCCGAAGGCGGCAACGGCCATGATCAGGATTTCCAGGTTCTTCACGAGGCGGATCACCCGGGTTTTTTCGTACTTGTCGGTGAGCTGGCCACTGGTGGCCGAAAACAGCAAAAAGGGAAGGATGAACAACGCGCCTATCACCAGCCCCGCCAGCGCCGGTGGCAGCCAGCTCACGCTGAGCTGATAGGTCACCATGACGGTGAAAGCGAACTTGAACAGATTGTCATTGGCCGCACCGGAAAACTGCGTCCAGAAAAAAGGAGCGAAACGCCGCTGGCCCAGCAGCGCAAACTGGTTGGGGTCTTGGTGCAAAGGTGGCGGCGCCACAGGAGCGGGTGACTCAACAGACATGAATGGCCTTACATGTGGACTGCGAAGGGCGGCAAATCTGAGGCGATTCTGCCCTGCTTTTGATGACAGCCGCCTGCGCCGGCACGGACGGCCATGCCACTGCACCCCTGCGGCACCGCGCCACCGATCAGCAGGCCAGCAGGTCAGTCGGCGGGCGCGGTGAACACCGTCAGCACGCCGGTATAGCCATAAAGATGGTGGCGCGCAATTTCTCCACCGGCAAAAAACCCGACCAGCGGCACGTCGCCGAGCGCGCGCCGCACAATCTGCAGCTCGGCGCTGGGGGCGCCGAAGTGGGGCCCGCCGCGGCCCGAGCAGCTCACGTAAATCGCGCCGGCGATCCGGCGCGCCGGATGCGGCGCAGCATCGGCATCCTGACCCGACAGCGCGCTGGCGACTTCCAGCGGCAGTTCTTCCGGCTCCAGCTCCTCACGGATTTCGGCACACACACGCACCAGGTCAGCACGCGCCGCTTCGGCGTTGCGTTCGCAAAACGCCAGCTTCATGCCAGCGGCTGGCATGTCGGCAATCGCGATGCCACTGCGCGCCGGGTCCAGCCCGATGATGTGGCGCACCACGACATCGGCGCCAAACTGGCCCGCACGGTGGATGCGACCATCCTGCAGGCTGGCGTCCTCGCTGCGCAGGCCCACCAGCGTCACGCGCACTTTTTCAAGCGCCTCGCGCGGCCGCTCCAGCGACACCCCCAGATCGGCCAGCATCACGTCCAGCGCGTTCTGTCCGTCCAGCGCCGTCACCACATTGCCGTCGCAGGCCGTGACCTCATGCTCAGAGGAGACTGGCTGACAGCCTTGGGTGACACGCGACATCAGCGCCGCGCCCTGGGCGAAAGCCACACCGCTCAGGCCGCCGCTGAACACACCGCCGGCGGCGCCCTGCCCCTTGACGTTGCCATTGCCGCTGAGTGCAAATTGCACCACCTCGCTGCGGCTGGAGGACAGCCCGCCAAACACATAACCACTGTCCGTGCGCTGCGCCATTTCAGCGATCAACTCGGCCACATCGGGGGTGCTGGCATCGGCATGGACCAGCGCGGTGTGCGCCTTGAAGTGCGTGGCATGGGCCGGCGGCAGGGGCGAAACCCCCGAGAACACGCGGTACTGGTCGCTCGGCAACCCGCACAACATGACGGCCAGTGCAGGCTCGTCAAAATATTCGACGTTGTTGGAAGCAATGCCAATGCCCACCGTCCCCGACCAGTCCGTGATCTCGGGCAGTTCCCCGCTCATGAAATCGAGAATGTCCTGCGCCTGGTCGGCGTAGTGGTCGGTGATGTAGAGCAGGCCCAGTGTGGGCGCGCTGGCGTAGGCCGGCAGCGCCATGTGGGCGCGCAGCTGGGCCAGCACCAGGCCGGCGGCCATGCGCCATTGCGGATGGGTGGCGTGGCCGTAGGGAAAAAGTTTCATGAGGTCCGGTCGGGGAAGTCGGGAAAGTCGGGGAAAAGAGGTTTTCTGAAAGCGAGGTCAACAAGAGTCCAGAAGGCGCGGGCCGCCTTGCCAGGCGGCCGCCACCACCGTCAGCGCGCCGGCTTTCGGGCGGTGGTCTTGCGGGCTGTGGTCTTGCCCGCCGTTGCCTTGCGAGCTTTGGCCCTGGGCTTGGCGGCTTGTGGGGCAGGCGCTGCCGGCGTCGGCCAGGCCTGGGCGCTGCGCAGGGCGGTGTTCATGGCCGACTGCGCCCCTTGCGCCACCTTTTTGCCGGCCGATCCGGCCATTCCCCGCGCCAGATCGGTCGCGGTTTTCATTGCGTCTTTGGCAAGCCCGGCGGCCATGCCTTTGGTGGCGTCCACCGCGGCTTTTTTGGCCGCATCCTGCATGGCCGTGGTGGCGATGGCCTGGAACTGCTGCGTCAGCGCACCCCACCACTGCATGGGGTCCACCACACCGCTGGGCGCTGCTGCCGCGGGGGCTTTGGCCGCTTTCGGTTTCGCGGCCGGTTTGGCGGCTGGTTTCGCAGCCTTGTCATAACTGGTGGGCGGAACTTCCAGACCCGGGAAGGTGCGGGCCTTGTCTGCCGTCTTCTGCACGCCGCTGGCGACGGCGTCGGCCACCTTGAGCTTGAAGGCATTGGCGACGTCGCCCATGTTGAAGTTCATGCCCTTGAGCGTGGCCAGCGTCATCTTCTGCACCTCCAGCGCCTGGATGGTCGCCTTCAGCGCCATGGCGTTCTGGTCCAGCCAGAACTGCACCGCCTTGAGTTCTTCAATGCGTTTGTCGAGTTCCTCGACGTTGAGCGTGGGCGCCACCCAGTTGCCGAGATTGGGCAGCTGGGGAATGCTCTGGCTGGCGCTGCCGGCCGCCTGTTTCGCCAGGTTCTGCAAAAAGTCGAAGCCCGGAACCAGTTTGCCGAAGCTTCCAAAGGAAGCGTTGTCTGTATCGCTCATGCCTGTCTCCTGGTGTTGTAGCGCGTGCCCCTGCGGTTCACGGTGGTTTCATTGTGCAGGGTCACGGCGGCGCGTCAACCCGTTTCTTCAAAACACCCCGGACGGCCAGGTCCATCCGCACTCATTTTGAAGAAATTGGCCTCCAGCCCTTATACAACAAGGGTAAGCAGCTACTTTTTTAATAGCAATTGCTTGCGATGCCCGGCTACTCAATAAGCCGGCGGGCGCCGCTCGCGCAGGCTGGCCACACCTTCACGCACGTCCGGCCCGGCAAAACCCATGAACTCCAGCGCCAGCGAGGCGTCGAAGGCCGGGCCCGCCTGGCGCAGCCAGTTGTTGAGCGCGTACTTGGTCCAGCTGATGGCGGTTTTCGATCCCGCGGCGAGACGGTCCGCCACCTCATAGGCTTTGGGCAGCAAGGCGTCGTCATCCACGGCCAGCGACACCAGGCCGATGCGCTCGGCCTCCTCGCCGCTGATCGGCTCGCAAAGCATCAGGTAGTACTTGGCCTTGGCCATGCCGCACAGCAAGGGCCAGATGATGGCGGCATGGTCGCCGGCGGCGACGCCCAGCCGCGTGTGGCCATCCACAATTTTCGCGCTTTTGGCGGCAATCGAGATGTCGGCCAGCAGTCC
>CBFGNA010000180.1:0-5682 GCA_965650045.1 uncultured Polaromonas sp. | reverse complement strand
CGGGACCCTGCGAAAAACAGTGGCCCCCACGTTCGCTCACTGCGCTCACTGTGTTTACGTTTCCTTTGGCGTGGCTGTTTTGCTAGGGGTAAATTCAGGCATCCCCACCGGAGAACACCATGATGGAACTGCTGACCGACCCGCAAGCCTGGATTGCCTTTGGCACGCTGACCGCGCTGGAGCTGGTGCTGGGCATCGACAACATCGTGTTCATCTCCATCCTGGTGGACAAGCTGCCGAAAGACAAGCAGGCGCTGGCCAGGCGCATTGGCCTGTTCATGGCCATGTTCATGCGCATCGGACTGCTGCTGGTGTTGTCGTGGATCATCGGGCTGGTGGAGCCCTTGTTCACCGTGCTGAAGCAGGAAATTTCGGGCCGGGACCTGATCCTGATTGCCGGCGGCCTGTTCCTGATCTGGAAAAGCACGGGCGAGATCCACCAGTCGCTCGAAGGCGAGGAGGGGCACAGCTCCAGCACGGTCAAGGCCACCTTCGCCGCAGTCATCCTGCAGATCATGGTGGTGGACATGGTGTTCTCGCTGGATTCCATCATCACTGCCGTCGGCATGGTCGATGAACTGGCGGTGATGATTGCCGCCGTGGTCGCCTCGGTCGGCATGATGATGCTGTTTGCCGGCGCCATTGGCCGCTTTGTCTCGGACCACCCGACCGTCAAGATGCTGGCGCTGTCCTTCCTGGTGGTGGTCGGCGTGGTGCTGATTGCCGAGGGCTTTGATCACCACGTGCCCAAGGGGTATGTTTATTTTGCGATGGCGTTTTCCATCGGGGTCGAAATGCTCAACATCCGGGTTCGCCGGCGCGCCGCCCGGCCGGCCCACCTGCGCGCGCCTTATACCGCCGGCGACAAGCCCGGTCACACCGTTGGCGGGTGAAGACGCCATTCCTTTGAATAAAAAGTGCCTCCAGCCCTCGTCCGGTGGGCGCAAGCAGCTCCTTATTTCATAGCAAGGGGCAGTCAAAAACCTGCCGGCAATCAGGCCGCCGGCCGCTCGCCGAAAGACACGCGGTAGCAGCGCGTGTAGCCCGCAGGCGCGGCGGTTTCCTCAAAGCGCGCGCCGTGGATGGCCGCGATTTTTTCAACCACGCGGTGGCCTGAACCCAGGCCCAGCGACGGATGGGGCGGCGCGGCCGGTGTGTCGCTGCCGTGCGCCATCTTGCCCGGTGCGTTGTCACACACCTGCAGCCAGCCGGCCTGCGGATCCAGCTGCACCTCGATGCAGGTGCCGGCCGGTGTGTGGCTGAGCGCGTTTTCAATCAGGTTGCGCAGCACCAGCCCGAGCAGCACCGGATGGCCCGGCATGGGAAACGGGCCGGGGCTGGCCAGCGACAGTTCATGGCCGCTGTCGAGCGCACTTTGACCAAACTCGGCCACCTCGGCGCGCGCAATGGCGTCCAGGTCCACCGCCTGCATGGCTTCGACCAGCTCGGTGCGGCTGGCGCGCGCCAGCGCCAGCAGGTTGGACAGCACCTGACCGGCGCGCAGCGCGTCGCGTTCGAGCTGGACCAGCAGATGCTCCTGCGCGGCGGGTGCGCCGGCTTCGCGCAGGGCGTGGGCCTGCAGCGTCAGTGAGGCCAGCGGTGTGCGCAGCTCGTGGGCCAGTTCGCTGGCCAGCTCGCGTTCGCGCGACACGGCCGCCTGGTAACGCGCCGCCAGCGTGTTGATGGAGTTCACCACCGCGGTGAACTCGCGCTGCAGGTGCGGGCTGCGCAGCGGCGCAGGCTGGTGGATGTCCAGCGCGTCCACGTCGCGTGCCAGCGCGTACAGCGGCTGCAGGCCACGCCGTATCGCCAGGCCCAGCGCCAGGGCCACCACCGGCAATAGCCAGAAGCCGGGCTCGGCCACCTGCTCGGCGATGTCCTGGGCCAGGTCGTCGCGTTCGCTGATGCTGAGCATCACCGTCACTTTTTTCTGCCTGGCCGGTCCGTCCCAGCGGGAAAAGGTCCGCCACGCCACCGGGGGGGTGCCCAGGTAAAGGGTTTCAAAACCTTCGCGCGCATCAAACGGCAGTGCCGGTGCTTCCCCGGTGCGCAGCAGCACCTCACCCGCGGCATTCCAGACCACCAGGCTCATGGAGCGCTGGTAGTCGTGGCTCTTCAGGCTGCTCAGGCCGGGCAGGCTGCCGGCGTCGCCGCGCGCGCCCAGCGGACCGGGGTTCTGCGCCAGCTGCAGCAGGGCCACGCTGGCGAGGTGGCCGTCCGTCAGTTCATCGGCCTCGTGGATGCCGGTACGGTAGCCCAGCACCACAAAGCCGCCCCAGACGATCAGCAGGGCGCCCAGTGCCCAGGCCATCAGGCTGAGCGTGAGCGATCTTTGCATCTTCATGCCTTGTCCTCCGGAACAAAATAACCCACACCGCGCAGGGTGTGGATGACACCCTCACCGAGCTTTTTGCGCAGGTGGTGCACATGGACTTCCACGGCGTTGCTGTCCAGCGCCTTGTCCCAGCTGTAGAGCCGCGCTTCGATCTGCGGACGTGACAGCACCCGCGGCCGCACCTCAACCAGCGCCAGCAACACGCCGAACTCGCGCGCCGACAGATCCACTGCCTTGCCACCCAGCCGCACGCTGCGCGTGGCCGGGTCGATGTCCAGTGCGCCGACCCGGAGCAGCGGCTGTGCGCGGCCAACCGAACGGCGGCGCAAGGCGCGCATGCGCGCGGCCAACTCGTCGGGGTCAAAGGGTTTGGTCACATAGTCGTCGGCACCCATGTCCAGGCACTCGATGCGTGCGGCCACCGCGTCGCGCGCGGTCATCACCAGCACCGGCGTGGCCGGATCCGGCAGCCGGCCTGGCGCGGCCTGGCGCAGCCGGCGCAGCACTTCGGCGCCATCGCCGTCGCGCAGCCCCAGGTCCAGCAGCACCAGATCGAAGGGTTCGACACGCAGCGCGGTCCAGGCCGTTTCCACGCCATCGGTCATGTCCACCGCCCAGCCGAGCTGCCCGAGGTGGGCCTGCAGGCCAGTGGCAATGCCTTCATCGTCTTCAACAACCAGTACGCGCATGCCGCATTGTGCTTGAGCGCCGGATTTCCGGCCGTTAAGGAAAACTTAAGACAGGACGCCGAAGCTGCGCCCATGCAAACTTTTTCAAACCGGCAACTGGCCGCCGTCACGGGGCTGCTGGCGCTGCTGCTGCTGGCCTGGGATTTTTCGGGGCTGGACCTGCCCATGGCCCACTGGTTCGGTGGAGCGGACGGTTTTCCGCTGCGCGAGAATTTTTTCCTGACGGCGGTTCTTCATGAAGGCGCCAAGCGGCTGGCCTGGCTGCTTGCCCTGGCGCTGTGCCTGGCGGTCTGGTGGCCGGTTGGCTGGCTGGAGCGCCTGACGATGCAGCGCCGCCTGCAACTGGCGGTCACCACGCTGCTGGCGGTGCTGGTGGTCAGCACGCTGAAATCCTTCAGCACTGCGAGTTGCCCGTGGAGCCTGGCTGAGTTTGGCGGCGTCGCGCGCTACATGCCGCACTGGGAACATGTCTTTGCGCCCGACGGCGGCAGCGGCGGCTGCTTTCCGGCGGGTCATGCGTCCTCGGGTTTTGCCTTCGTGGGCGGGTATTTCGCCTTTCGCGACACGGCGCCGGGCATCGCGCGGCGCTGGCTGGGAGCCTCGCTGCTGGCCGGTGCCGCACTGGGCCTGGCGCAGCAGGTCCGCGGTGCGCATTTCACCAGCCACACCTTGTGGACGGCGTTCGTCTGCTGGTGTGTGGCCTGGGCCATGGATGGCCTCTTTTCGCGCATGCCGGCCTGGCCGCTGGGCGCAGACCTGAGGGAGTCCACATGAACACCTCCGTCTGGCAGCGCCTGCCCTTCACGGCAGGCGAGGGTCCTGCCCTCGCTGCACCGGCCGCCGGATCGCGCCCGACCTTCACCCATCCCGGCTGGCTCATTCTTGCGGCAAGTCTGTGGCTGGCGACCGCGGCGAATGTGCCGCTGTGGCTGGCCATGCGTGACCTGGGCCTGCTTGCCCATGCCGGTGGCTGGCTGTTTGCTCTGGCTTTCAGCCTGATCATTGCGGCCACCTTGGGGGGCCTCGTGAGCCTGCTGGCCTGGCGCTGGACACTCAAGCCGATTCTGGCCACGCTGCTGCTGGGGTCGGCTTTTGCTGCCCACTTCATGCTGGCCTACCACGTTGTGATCGACACCACCATGATCACGAATGTGCTGCAAACCGATGTGCACGAGGTGCGCGACCTGATCGGCCTGAAGCTGGTCGGGGCGGTGCTGCTGCTGGGTGTGCTGCCCTGCGCGGTGGTGTGGCGCTGGCCGGTGAATTACGGCCGCTGGACCCGCCGCCTGACGCACAACCTGCTGCAGGCGGGCGCCGCTTTGCTGGCCCTGCTGGTGCTGGTGCTGGCCAGCTTCAGCCCGCTGGCCTCGACCATGCGCAACCACAAGGCCTTGCGTTACCTCGTCAACCCGCTCAACGCCGTGTACGCCGTCGGCTACCTGGCGACCCAGCCGCTGCATCGCGGCCGCGGTGCGCTCCAGCCCATGGGGGAGGACGCGCAGGCATGGCTGCCAGCGGGCGCGCGTGCGCCGCTGCTGGTGCTGGTGCTCGGTGAAACCGGGCGCAGCGGCAACTTCGGCATCAATGGTTATGCACGCAATACCACACCCGAGCTGGCGCGCCAGCAGGTCGCCAGCTTCCACAACGCCTGGTCCTGCGGCACCAGCACGGCGGCATCGGTGCCCTGCATGTTCTCCGGGCAGGGGCGTGCAGCGTTCGACCCACAGTCGCGCAACGCCGAAGGACTGCTCGATGTGATCCAGCACGCCGGCATGGCCGTGCTCTGGGTGGACAACCAGTCCGGCTGCAAGGGTGCCTGTGACCGGGTGCCCAGTGTGGCCGCGTCGGCGCTGGGCAACCCGCAGTCATGTCCGGGGGGCGAGTGTTATGACGGGATCATGCTTGACGGGCTGGACCAGCGCATTGCCGCGCTGCCCGCGGAGCGGCGGGCGCGGGGCGTGGTCGTGGTGCTGCACCAGATGGGCAGCCACGGGCCGGCCTACCACCTGCGTTCGCCGCCGGCCTTCAAGCGGTTCACCCCTGAATGCGAGGACAACGACCTGCAGGGCTGCAGCCGCGCAGCTCTCGTCAACGCCTACGACAACTCGATTGCCTACACCGACCACTTCCTGTCGTCCACCATCGACTGGCTGCGCACGCACCAGGCCACCTACGACCCGGCCATGGTTTATGTGGCCGACCACGGCGAGTCGCTGGGGGAAAACAACCTCTACCTGCACGGCATGCCTTACCTGATTGCGCCGGATGTGCAAAAACACGTGCCGTGGATCACCTGGACCTCCGACGGTTTTGCCCGCCGCACGGCGGTGAGCACGGCCTGCCTGCGTACGCAGGCAGACCGGCCGGTGTCGCACGACAACTACTTCCACTCGGTGCTGGGGCTGCTCGGCATCCAGACCCGCGTTTATCAGCGGGCGCTGGATGTGTATGCGTCCTGCGCCCAGCCGCGGGACGGCGCGGTGGCCACACCGGCCGGGCCGGCCGGGGCCACCCGGGTGGCCCGCATCACGCCCAGCCATCTTCAGGAATGAAATCGGCCTCCAGCCCTTGTCTGGCGGGCGCAAGCAGCTGCTGATTTGATAGCGATACCGGCGCGCTGCAAACCGCGCGCCGTGCTCAGCCGCCGAGGTCGATGAG
>CBFGNA010000179.1:0-5708 GCA_965650045.1 uncultured Polaromonas sp. | reverse complement strand
AGGCTCGGTCGCATGCAACTGGAACTGCTGCAGGCCAAGCCCGTCCGTGCTGCGTCGATGTTCGCGCGCAAAAAGCTCGACAGCAAGGAACTGATCAACATCTTCATTCACATGCAGACGCTCAGTCAGGCCGGCGTGCCCTTGTTCGAGTCGCTGCTTGATTTGCGGGATTCTGCCGATACGACCAGCGTGCGGCGCTTCATCTCGGACTTGGTGGACCGCATCGAAGGCGGTGCCAGCCTGTCCGACGCGCTGGAACAGTCGCCGGCAGGTATCGACAAGGTGAACGTCAGTTTGATTCGCACCGGCGAGGCCACCGGCAAGCTGCCAGAAGTGCTGGCTGAATTGGTTGAAAGCCTCAAATGGTCCGACGAAATCGCCGAGCAGACAAAAGCGTTACTGCGCTATCCGCTATTCGCCGGAGTTTTTATTCTTTCCGCTGTCGGGTTCCTCATGGTCTATCTGGTTCCGAAGATGATCCCCTTCATCAAGAACCTGGGCGGAACCATTCCCATCCAGACGCGCGCGCTGGTCGCGTTTTCAGGGTTTCTGCAAAATTATTGGTACACGATCCCTGTTGCGGTGGCGCTGGTGGCAGTCATGTGGATCACGGCTGTTCGCGTATCGCCCGACGCAAGGCTCTGGATCGATGGCCTGAAGCTCCGACTTCCGCTGTTCGGCCCCATCCTGAAAAAAATCATCATGGCGCGGTTTGCCAAGTCTTTTGGGTTGATGTACCGCAGCGGCGTCTCGGTGCTGGACGCCATGGGATTTTGCGAGAGTCTCTCGACCAATGCGGCTTTTCGCAAGGCCATCAACAGCGCCGCCAGAAGTATTTCCCAGGGCCAAAAAGTCTCAGATGCGTTTGCCATGACCACGCTATTTCCGGCCCTGGTCGTGCGCATGATACGTGTCGGCGAGACCACCGGTGGGCTGGACAAAGCCCTGGACAACGTGAGCTATTTCTACACGCGTGAAGTCAACGACGCGATCGAAAAGCTGCAAGGAATGATCCAACCCGTGCTGACCCTTTTCCTGGGCAGCATGATCATATGGATTATGACCTCGATCATGCTCCCGATTTACGACCTGATCTCCAAGGTCAAGTTTTAGCCATGACCGCTTTCGCTCTTGTCATCGCGCAGCAATCGGTGCATCTGTATCGACTAGATCGCGCCGGAGCAGAGCCGGTCGCGATAGCGCACGTGCATGACGACCCTGCGGCATGGGTGGCCAGCCATCTACCGACAAGCGCCGAGTGTTCGCTGGTCAGCGACATCATGGACGAAGCGTATATACGCAACGTGTTGCCGCCGATCTGGATGGCTGCGACCCGGCAGCAATTGCTGCAACGGCGACTGACGCAACAGCTTCGAGACAACCCTTACCGCGGTGCGGTGTTGGAGCCTTCTGGCTCCTGGCGGCCACCCACCCGCGTGAGCCTGATCGGCATGGGGCAAAGCGAGCGCATTGGCCAATGGCTACAGGCGTTAACGGCTCATCACATTCACGTTAAGGGGCTGTGGCCTTTGTCGGCGCTGATCGCGCTGTCGGTCAACCACAAAGCCCCACGTCGTGTGCCCGCCGCCAAGGCTTCCGATGCGGGCAGCAAGCCGCACCCCATCGTTGCGCGACCAGTGCTTGCGCTGGTGGCCACGCAGGCCGGCTTGCGGCAGGTGCTGGTGCGTGGCAGAACGCCTCTGTTCTCCCGGCTGGCGCTCAGCGTGGGGGAGGGCAGCTTGTCGGCCGATTTTGTGCTGGCCGAGGCACGGCGGACCATCCAGTACCTGATCTCACAGGAGTGGATCAGCAGTGCCGAGCAGCCGGTGGCTACCCAGATGTGGTTGCCGGCGGAGGACGAGCAGGCGCTGGAGGCGGTGGCCAGCGATCCGGCACTGGACCTGCAATTCATAGCACCGGTGAGCGATGCTTATGCCTACCTCCTGCCCCGGCTCAAATCCGCACCCGCGCAACTGCAGTTTTTGCCCGATGAATCGCGCACCCAGTGGCGGGCAGCACAGCTTGCCCGCATGGCGAAAATCACGGGTGTCACGGCGCTGGTGGTGTCTGTGCTCTGGTCGGTCGACCTGATGTGGCTGTCATGGGGCAAGCGCAACCTGGCGCAAGAACAGCTGGAGCGGGCTGCGACCATCAACGAACAGGCCAATCAGGAGGTGTTGCGCGCCAAGGGCGATCTGACCCAGGCCGGGCTGGCCGTGGCAACGGTGCAAGCCTGGCGGCAGACCATTGCCGCACAACCCGAGCAGTTGGCGGGTTTGCAACATTTGGCCGCTGCGCTCAAAAATGCCTCTGGCGTGGAAGTGCAAAAAATCAGCTGGGAATTGCCGCGGCTGGAGGCTCAGTCTGCAGGCGCGCCTGCGGCGCCCGCCGCGCCGTTCGCATGCCCGGTGGTGGCTGCATCGGTGCCTGTTGAGGCGGCAGCACCCGCAGAACCCGTCAAGCCGGCCCTGGCGCGCTTGAATATCAGCGCCGAGCTGTCCCAGTCGCTGACCCAGCGCCAGGCCCTGGCCTTGCAGGACAGCCTGCTGTCCAGCCTGAATGCCCGCGGTTGGGTGGCATTTCTGCTCAAGTCAACGGTCACGCTGGACCCGGTGCAGGTTCAGACCGGCACGCTGGGCCAGGTCGGCCCGCGGGCGCTTGAGTTGTGCCTGCAAAAGGCCGCGGCATGAGTGACGCCCAGTCAGCGCGCAGCATCTGGCGGATGGCGGCAAAGCCGCTCATGCTGGGGGCCCTGATGTGTATGACTGCTCTTGCAATGGCCGGCGGTGCTCATTGGCTGGCGCAAAACATTGTCATCGAGCAGGCCAAGGCCCAGGCGGCATTGACTGCGGCCAACCAGTCGCTGGAGAACACCCAGTCAGACAGGGCCCGGCTTGAGGAAAACCTGCAGATGTTCGACAAGCTCAAGCGATCACGCTTTGCCCAGGCGCCTGATCGCTTGGCGATGCTGGAAGTGCTGGAGACCTCCGCGAGCGATTTCGGCAAGCGTCCCCTGGTGTGGGAACTGGGCGTGCAGGAAAACATCAAGGCATTGAGTGATGACAAGAGCGGCGAAGTGGTGGCCCAACTGGTCAGGGTGCCGATGAAACTCAGCGCCAGCACCGTTCACGAGGAAGAATGGCTGCGGCTGCTGGGCCGCCTGCAGGGCGGCGGGGCCGGTTTTTTCATGCCTGACAGTTGCGTTTACGAGAAAAAGATCATTGCTGGCGTGGGCACGTCGACCGCTGCTGTCGATGTCCAGTGCAGCCTGTCGTGGCTGTATGTCTTTCCCGAGACCACGCCACCCAAGGCGCCCTGAGTGGAGTCCGGATGAAGTTTTTCCTGATCATTGGCAGACAGCAGACCACGCTCATTCATTGCGTGCTGATCGTCCTGGCCGCTATGGGTGCGGGACAAGCCCTGGGCCAGGTGCCTACCGCTGCGCTGTTGAGGCCCGAGGGGCCGGCCCCAGCCGTGGATGTGGGAACCCTGATTCTTTCTCCCGCGCAACGCCGTCGCCTCGAATTGGCCCGCAATGCGCCCGAAGGTATCGAGGGTGCCGGCCAGCCGGTGGCGGACGGGCAGGACCAGGAGCCCCTGCCAGGCTTGCCCACCAGTCTCGCGGTGAGCGGCTTTGTGATCCGCTCGGACAAGCGCAGCACGGTGTGGATCAACGAGCAGCCGCTGTACGGGCGCAATGCGCCCAACGCCTTGAGGACCCTGGCCGGGCAATCGGGAGTGTTGCAGCCGGGGAACGGGGACGTCCGGAGCAAAGCACGACCCGGGCAGGTGATCGATGTGCCGACCGGGCAGGCGGTCGATTTATTGCCTCCCGGGGCCATCCGGATCATCCCGCCGAAAGCAATAGTTGAGCGTGGCTTTACCAAGGAGTAGAAGAATGATTCATCCGCGTTCCCCCCTAAGAACAACCGCCAAAGAACTACAACGTGGGTTCAGCCTGATAGAAGTTGCCCTGGTGCTTGTTGTCGTGGGGTTGGCGCTTGGCGGCCTCATGTCCGCCATGGGGTCGCAGCTTGAAAACAAGCGAATCAGCGATACGCAACAGGCACTCGAAGAGGTCAAGGAAGCCCTGATTGGGTATGCCATCATCAACAAGCGCCTGCCCGGTCCTGCAACCTCGGCAACAAATGGCGTCGCCCTGACTTCATGCCCGACTGAGGTTATCTGCACCGGCTATGTCCCATGGGCCACATTGGGCGTTCCCAAGCGGGATGCCTGGGCCAAGCTGATTCGGTATAGCGTCACTCCTGGATTTGTGAGCACTGATATCACGGTGACTCCGCCAACGGCCACAAAAATCATCAGGACTAGGACGGCTGGTGTCCTCGTCACAGAACCGCCGTCCGTTCCCGTGGTCATTTTTTCGCACGGGAACGCCAATTTCGGAACCACCGAGACCGGTGGTGTGATTGCCAATGGCGGAGGCCCGGGCAATCTGGATGAGATTAGCAACAACACTGGAGGCACCGGCGGAGCGGCGGGCACCACCTTCATTCGCCGGGCGCCGTCTGCCTCAACCGCCATCGGAGGGGAATTTGATGATCTTGTCGTCACCCTGACCAGCCCTATATTGATTGCCCGCATGAGTAAAGCGGGCGCGTTTTAGCAACGATGCAGACTCAGCAAACCCTGCTGTTCGTCGAAGACGATGCCTCTCTTCGGGACTGGTGGTCTGGCTCGCTGGAAGACATGGGCTATGACGTGGCGGCCGCAAGCAGCCCGGAGGAGGCGCTGGCGCTGTCACGAAGGGCCCAGGCCTCGTTTGACCTGGCCCTGCTGGATCTCGGCTTGCCGCCGCATCCGAACGAGCCGACTGCCGGCCTGGAGCTGCTACGCCTGCTCATTCTGGAGCGGCCTGCGCTCAAGGCCATCGTGCTCACCGGCCAGGACGAACCCTCTATTGCGCTCAAGGCCATCGGCATGGGGGCCTTCGATTTCCTGAACAAGCCTGCCAGCACGCAGCGCCTGCGCGAGGCGCTGGACCGTGCCGTGCTGTTCCTGCAGGCGGAACGGCAGCTCAGCAGCGATGGCCAGGCCCGCATGACCCTGACCGCGCCGATTTCCGAGGGCGTGCGCGAGTTCGGCGAGGCGGCGCAGGAGCGCCTCGTGCGGTCCGTGCTGGGGGAGTGCCAGTTCAACGTCGCCCAGGCCGCGCGCAAGCTGGGAGTAACCCGGGAACACCTGTATTACTTCATGAAGAAGTTCGGGATTGAAAGAGCGCCGTCGTGACGGATCTGTACGACGCCGCCGTGGCGCTTGTGGTGGCGGGCGCCAGTGTCGGTTTGACCATGTTCTGGCTGCGCTACCTGAGCCGCCAGCATCGCCGCCGCATGGACCGGTTGCTGGCCTTGCGCGAGGCCCTGCACGACGATTTGCTCGGCACCCTGGTGCTACACCAGCGGACGCTGGCCAACCTGGGGCTGCGCAGCCTGGACTGGCGCGGCAACTGGTACGGCTCACCGGTGTTTACCCGACTCGGCGCCAAGATTCCGGTCAACCTGCACGAGGGTGCTCCGCTTCTTTCATTCGACGGTGAGCGCATCAGCGACCGGGTACTGCATCAGCGCTTCGATTACGACGACATCTCCCTGGAGTTCCGCATCGGCCTCAAGGGCTTGCGCGGCGAACGGCACCTGTTTGCGGTTCAGGCGGCCGAAGTGCTGTTTGCCATGATCCAGGGCGCGCTG
>CBFGNA010000178.1:0-5710 GCA_965650045.1 uncultured Polaromonas sp. | reverse complement strand
ACCTTCGACCCCTTGCACCCCATGCAAGTGCGCTACCAGGCTGCGCCACACACCGTCTCAAGCCTCAAATTATAACGTGCTTCGCCAGGGCTTCAGTAGGTGGAACTCAGCAGATCACGAATTTCAAACAATTCACGGCGCACCAGCTGGAGCCGCTGCTGAGCCGCGCTGCTGTCGGGCAAATGGGCGATGTCCAGAACACTGTCCATGGCACTGTCTTCAAAGTCTGATGAGTCGCCGAAATCATCGAGGATGGAATCGCCGCCCTCCATCACGTCCACACCTTCGAGCATCACTTCACCGTTGCGGCGTTTGTCGCGCTCGGTCTGCACGATTTCCTGGAGCTTGTTGCGCGCCCCGCTGATGGTGAAGCCCTGGTCGTAGAGCAAGTCCCGGATTCTGCGGATCATCAGCACCTCGTGGTGCTGGTAGTAACGCCGGTTGCCACGCCTCTTCATCGGGCGCAGTTGCGTGAACTCCTGCTCCCAATAACGGAGCACGTGAGGTTTGACGCCGCACAAATCACTGACTTCACCGATGGTGAAATAGCGTTTGGCAGGAATGGGAGGGAGAGTTTTCTCCAATTAAATCAATGCGCTAAGCAGTAAAGCTACAAATCTACTCTAAGTCTAAACTTAGCGCAAATAGTTACAAACAGATAGTCGCGATGTGTTGTTTAGGTCACATCCGAGCGCGTCCGGATTTGCATCGGAACGACAAGAAACTGCGGGGCCGGGGCCTGCTGCAGGATGACAGCTACTCCCCCGGGACCATCAGGGCGTCTGTCGCACCCGCGGACGAACCCTGAATATGCTCCTTGAGCTTGTGGCTGGCATGGAAGGTCACCACACGGCGAGCCTGGATGGGGATGGACTCGCCGGTGCGGGGGTTGCGCCCCGGACGCGGGGCTTTGGTGCGGATCTGGAAATTGCCGAATCCGGATATCTTCACATCGTTGCCGTCCACCAGACTGTCAGAGATGAGGTCGAAAAATGCATCGATCATGTCTTTGGATTCGCGCTTGTTCAAGCCAATCTGCTCAAACAGCAGTTCGGCGAGATGAGCTTTGGTCAGCGCAGGGCTTTCAAGACTTTCAACGGAAAATTCCACGACGCTGCACTCCTCGCTGATCGCTGTTGTTGTTGGAAATCTCAGGCACGCAGACGCGCCTGCACCCGGGTCTGGAGGCTGGCCAGCACAGACTGGATAACTGTCTCAATTTGTTCGTCGGTCAGTGTAGCTTCGTCGCTGCCCAGCACCAAGCGCACCGCCAGGCTTTTTTCGCCGAGCTGCATGGTGGTGTTGCCCTGTTGCGGCCTGTAGACATCGAACAAGGTGGCCGACTTCAGCAGACCGCCGGAGTCGGCGCCATGGATGGCCGCCATCAGGGCGGCGTGTGTCACCGCTTCGGCAACGATCACGGCAATATCCCGCTCGACCGGCTGCAGCTTGCTCACCGGCTGAAACACGGGAACAGGACGCTGCAGCAGCGCGTCAAGGTCGAGCTCAAAGAGCAGAGGCGCTTGCGCCAGCTCGTAAGCCTGACGCCACTGCGGATGCAACTCGCCAATAAAACCAACGCTCCGTCCGTTCACCGTGACGCTGGCGCAGCGCCCGGGGTGCATGGCCGGATGACTGGCCGGCGCAAACACCGGCTGCAGCGGCGCCAGCAAGGCCTGCACATCGCCCTTGACGTCGAAAAAATCCACGCTTTTGTCCGGCCTGTCCCATTGCAGCCCTTCGCGCGGACCGTAGGCCAGGCCGGCCACCCGCATCGGCTGGTCGAAACCGGCCACGGTGGTATCGGTGTTGCGGCTGGACGGGTCGCGCAAAAACACACGGCCCAGTTCAAAGACATTGATGCGTGCGGCCTTGCGGTCCAGGTTGAATTTCAGCACCTGCAACAGGGAGCCGACCAGCGAGGAGCGCATCACGCTCATCTGGCTGGCAATCGGATTCAGCAGCTTGATCGGGTGGGGGTTGCCGGCAAGTTCATGCTCCCAGCGCTCCTCGACGAAGCTGAAGTTGATGGTTTCCTGGTAGCCCAGAGCAGCCAGGGCACGGCGCACCGCAAACGCACTGCGTTGTGATTCGGGACGGATGCGCGCGGTGATGGGCGCCAGCGGCGGTGTGGCCGGCAACTGCTGGTAGCCGATCAGGCGCACCACTTCCTCAATCAGGTCTTCCTCGATCTGCAAGTCGAAACGGTAGCTGGGCGGCGTCACCGTCAGCGTGCCCTCGCCCTCCGTCACGGACAGACCCAGGCGCCGCAACGCGCCGACGCACTGCAGCTGCGTCAGCGGCATGCCGATGACCTTGGCCGCACGTGCCACCCGCAAGGTGACGGGGGCGGCTTCAGGCATATTGACGCGCACATCGTCAATCGGTCCGCACACTGTTTCCGGTGTACCGCAGATGTCGAGAATCAACTGGGTGATGCGCTCGATGTGCTCAACGGTTTGGCCAGGGTCCACGCCACGTTCAAAGCGGTGGCCGGCATCGGTGGAAAAGTTGTAGCGGCGCGAGCGCCCGGCAATCGCCTTGGGCCACCAGAAAGCGGCCTCCACATAAATGTTTTCTGTGGCATCAGAAACGGCGGTCGCGTCGCCGCCCATGATGCCTGCCAGTGACTCGACCTGCTGGCCGTCGGCAATCACACCGACTTTCTCATCAACAGTCACTGTGTTGCCATTGAGCAGCTTGAGTGACTCGCCCCCCTTGCCCCAGCGAACATCCAGGCCGCCGTGGATCTTGTCGAGATCGAAGATGTGCGAGGGCCGGCCCAACTCGAACATCACGTAATTGGAGATATCCACCAGCGCCGTGACGCTGCGCTGACCGCAACGCGCCAGGCGATCCACCATCCACGCGGGCGTGGCGGCTTTGGTGTTGACCTTGCGGACGATACGCCCGGAGAAACGGCCGCACAGATCAGGCGCCTGGATGGTGACGGGCAGCTTGTCCGCGGCCGAAGCAGTGACTGGCGGGAAAGCCGGTGTTTTCAGCGGCGCACCGGTCAGGGCAGCCACTTCGCGGGCTACACCGTAAACACTCAGGCAATGCGCGAGGTTGGGCGTGAGCTTGAGCGTGAACAGCGTGTCATCGAGATGCAGGTGTTCACGAACGTCCTGCCCAACAGGCGCATCAACGGCGAGTTCCAGCAGACCGCCGTGATCTTCGGACAGCTTGAGCTCACGCGCAGAGCACAACATACCCTGGCTTTCCACCCCACGCAGCTTGCCGACCTTGATCAGGAAGCGCTTGCCATCGTCACCGGGAGGGAGCTCGGCGCCGACCAGCGCGCAGGGCACCTTGATGCCGACGCGCGCATTCGGCGCGCCGCAGACGATGTTGAGCAGCGCGCCCTGCCCCACGTCCACCTGGCAGACGCGCAGGCGGTCAGCGTCGGGGTGCTGAACCGCTTCGCGGATCTCGCCGACAACAATTTTGCTGAACGGCGGCGCGACGGGCTTGAGTTCTTCGACCTCCAGACCGGCCATGGTCAAGGTCTCGGCCAGGGCCTCGGTGCTCAGCGGGGGGTTGCAGAATTCGCGCAACCAGGATTCGGGGAATTGCATGTTGGGATCAAGCCTGGTGGGTTACTGGAACTGCGACAGAAAACGCAGGTCGCCGTCGAAGAACAGCCGCAGATCATTGACGCCATAACGCAGCATGGTCAGGCGGTCTGGCCCCATGCCGAAGGCAAAGCCGATGTAATGCTCGGGATCCAGGCCCATGTTGCGCACCACGTTCGGATGCACCTGGCCGGAACCGGCCACCTCCAGCCAGCGGCCGGCCAGCGGGCCGGTCTGGAACTGGATGTCGATCTCGGCGCTGGGTTCGGTGAAGGGGAAAAAACTCGGACGGAAACGCAGCACCAGGTCGTCGCTTTCGAAAAAGGTCCGGCAGAAGTCGGTGAACACCACCTTCAGGTCCTTGAAACTGACGTTCTCGCCTATCCAGAGGCCTTCGCACTGGTGAAACATCGGCGAATGGGTGGCATCGCTGTCCACACGGTAGGTGCGGCCCGGTGCAATCACGCGAATCTCCGGCATCACGCCACCGGCATCGATCAGGGCGCGGTGTTTCTTGACATGCTGCACCGCGTAACGAATCTGCATCGGGCTGGTGTGGGTGCGCAGCAGGTTGGGGGCAGTTTCGGTGCCACCCTCGACATAAAAGGTGTCGTGCATGGAACGCGCGGGATGGTCCTCGGGCGTGTTCAACGCAGTGAAATTGAACCAGTCGGTTTCGATCTCGGGGCCTTGCGCTACGTCAAAACCCATGGAGCCGAAAATCGCCTCGATGCGCTCCAGCGTCAGCGACACCGGATGCAGGCCGCCTTGGGGCCGCTGGCGCCCGGGCAGGCTCACATCAAGCGCCTCAGCCTTGAGTTGCAGCTGCAGCTCGGCGTCGGCCAGCGCCTGGCGGCGTGCGGTCAGCGCAGCCTCGATGGCCTGCTTGGCCAGGTTGATGGCGGCGCCGCGGGATTTTTTCTCTTCCACCGGCAAGGCCGCCAGGCCCTTCATGAGCTCGGTGATGCGTCCGGCTTTTCCCAGAAACTGGGCCTTGGCATTTTCCAGATCAGCCGGCGTGCCAGCTTGCGCAAAACCGGCTTTCGCCGAATCCACCAGAGCATCGAGTTCGTTCATAAGTTTTCTTGTCAGTAGCGGACCACCGGCCTGCGGCTTTCACACGCTGCCCGGTCAAAGAAAAAGGGCCAGAGCCTTTTCAAGCTCCAGCCCCCGTCTTTTGTGCGTAGCCAGCTATCAAATCAATAGCTGACCACCCCTCAAAATCAAGCAGCCAGCTTGGCTTTGACCTGATCCACAATGGCGCCGAACGCGGCACTGTCATGAATCGCCATGTCCGAGAGCACCTTGCGGTCGATCTCGATACCAGCCTTTTTCAGGCCGTTGGCGAACTGGCTGTAGGTCATGCCGAAGGAACGGCTGGCGGCGTTGATACGCGCGATCCAGAGGCGGCGGAATACGCGCTTTTTGGTGCGGCGGTCACGGTAGGCATATTGCCCGGCCTTCATCACCGCTTCTTTGGCGATCCGGAAGACATTGCCGCGGCGGCCGCGGAAACCTTTGGCAAGGGCGAGAACTTTTTTGTGGCGGGCGCGAGCCGTTACACCACGTTTGACGCGAGGCATGTGAGTACTCCTTGTTCGTCGTTAAATTAAATGCCCATGCCGGGCAGCATTTGCGCCATGTGACCCATGTTGGTCTCATGAACAGCAACTGCACCACGCAGGTGACGTTTGTTTTTGGTGGTCTTCTTGGTCAGGATGTGACGCTTGAAGGCTTGACCGCGCTTGACGGTGCCACCAGGACGAACGCGGAAACGCTTTTTGGCGCCGCTTTTGGTCTTCATTTTGGGCATTGAATGCTCCTTTTCATTTGTGCTCGTGAGGCGCTGCGAACCTTTACGCAGACTTGATGGCCCCGAGCCACTTGTGTGGCGAGTTTTACCTCTCCACTTGTGTGGCGAGTTTTCAGCTCATCCACTTGTTGTGGCGACTTTCACATCGCCACATTTGGAAAGCGGTTTGACCCGCCTTCTCGGGACATGCTTTCGCACCCCCCTGAAGAACCTGCCGGTAACCACACCTACAGGCTCAAACTCCTTCTTCCTGCGACAGCGCCTTTATGCGTTTGTCGGTGCAGCCGGTGCCGCTTCCGCGGGCGCCGCTGCCGGCTTGGCA